>CACZWA010000034.1 GCA_902784685.1 uncultured Ruminococcus sp. | reverse complement strand
TAACAATAATTGCCACAACGGGCGTAAAATCAATCATAATACGGTTTGTAAGCGGACTTATCAGCTGTCTTATCGGCTTTGTGACAGGCTCGGTAAATTTCTGAAGAAACTGTCTTATTTTATAGACCGTTTCGTTATACTGCGGAACCCACGAAAGCAGAGCCTCAATAAGTATAGCCCAAGTAAGAAGCTGTGCTATAACCATAATTATACCTATGAGTATTGTCATAGACTTTGCCTCCCTTTAAAATATCAGTCCCAAAGGAAAGTATTGTTTTTAAGCTCGTTTTTAAAGTCGCCAAGTATTGTTACGTTGTAGGGAGCAATAAGATAGATGTTGTTTGAAACTCTCTGTATGCCGCCGTCAAGAACATAAATTGCACCGCTTAAAAAGTCGAAAATCTTGTGAGCCACGTCTTTTTCAAGAAGCTCAAGGTTTACAACTACGGGCTTTCTGTCCTTTAAGTGGTCGGCAATCTCCTTTGCGTCGTCAAAATTTGCGGGTTTAATTACAACAACCTTAAACTGAGTTGTTGCAGACATAGAAACAACCTTGTTTCTTCTGCCGCTTGTTTCTGAAAAAGAAGAAACCTCGCTTGCTTTTGCAGTACGTTCCACTCTGGGCTTTGGAGTTTCGTACTCTTCGTTAAAGTTTTCTTCATCCTCTGTACTGAATCCCATTGCGCCAAGAACATTTTTAAATACCTTATTCATAGTTATTCTCCTTTGAATTATTTTTATTTTAAACGTTATAGTTTCGTTTACCGAAAATTTTTGAGCCGACTCTCACCATTGTCGCTCCTTCTTCAACGGCAATTTCAAAATCGCCGCTCATACCCATTGAAAGGCAGTCAAATTTTTTTGCATTTTTATATTTATCGTAAAGCCTGTACATATCACGGAAATATTTTCTTGTAACGCTTTCATCCGTTTCTACCCTCGGCACGGTCATAAAGCCTCTTATTTTAAGACCGGGAAACGTCTCTATTTCGCCTAAGGCTTCGTCGGTTTCGTCGGCAGAAAAGCCGAATTTTGCCTCATCGCCTGCAATATTTACCTGCAAGAGAATATCCGTGGTTTTTTCAAGCTTAACGCTTTCTTTTGAAATTTCTTTTGCAAGGTGAACGGAGTCCACCGAGTGTATCATACAAGCGGCGCCGAGCGCCTGTTTTACCTTGTTTGTCTGCAAATGCCCGATAAGGTGAATATTTGTTTTTTCGGGCAGAAGCGGTTTTTTAAGGCACATTTCCTGAACCTTGTTTTCGCCTATATCCGTAATGCCGCAGTCAAGCGCAATTTTAATGTCGTCTGCAGGATAGGTTTTTGAAACGGCTATCAGCAAAATCTCGCTTTCGCTTCTGCCGCAACGTGCCGCGGCGGCGGCAATATCCGCTTTTACGGCTTCAATATTTTCTTTTATATTCAAAACTAATGCCTCCTGTGATTATTTACGGTTTTTCTTTAGTATAACCTCATCATACAAAAGCAGTTCGCCTTGCTCTGTGCCTGTCTTTACAATTGCCGTTCCGTCGCCCGATTCGTAAAGCACGGTAACGGTTTTTTCAATTTCACCGCCCGATGTACGCACAGTCACGGTTTTTCCGGCATCGCCCTTGTCGGTTATTGCATCAAGTGGGATTTTAAGCCCACGGTATGTGTTTTTAATGACGTCAACCGTGCAGGTTCTGTCGCTGTAAATACTGCCTATGTAGCTGCTGCCTTCGAGATTTAAAACTGATTTTTTGCCGTCTGTTACCACTTTTGAAACTCTTGCGTGAGCAGGCTGTTCATCACTGCCGCCCAGGCGAATTTCAACTGTTTGCCCTTCCGAAAGCCCGGCAACATCATCTTTGCCGACAGCAAGAGATATTACCCAAGTGGAGTTATCGGTAATTTTACATACTGCGTTTTCGATTTTTGCGCCTACGTCCTCGCCGGAGATGATTTTGTTTATTTTTTCCGCTGTAAGCCCTGCGGCGTCGGAAACGGTTATGCCCTCGTATCCGTCAACAAAATCGTAGTAAAGCCCCGAAATAGGTGCGCCGAGCGCAACACGTCCGCCGCCCAAGCGGTTTTCAAGCTCTGTTCGGCGTGCGGTAAGGCTTGTAAGGTCGTTGTTTTCGCCAACGCTCTCGCCTTCGATATATCTTTTTCTGCTTATGAGCAGGTTAATTTCGTCAATTGTGTTTTTTATCTCCGCGCCGTTTCCGTCAGCCGATTTTTTCGCAAGCTGTTCGGAATACGAGGTTATTCTTGCGGTTATTTCGTCGGGGTCGGTAAGACTTAAAAGCGTGCTGTCCTGAATTGCGTTTATCTCGTCTATGCGAGCGTTTACTTTTTCAAGTTCCTCAATAACAGCCTTGTCGGCAGAGCCCGAATATATATAAGCCACATTTGTATATTTTGTAACCCTTGTTCCGCTCGGCACACTGCTTTGAAGCACTCCGTCAAACTCGGCGGTTATCGGATATTCATCTCTTATGATTATGCCTTTTGCATTAAAGGAGTCTTCGTATTCTCCCGATACGGCGGTTATGCGTGTTTCAACCACCGATACTTTACCGTACACCCACCATACCAACATAAGAAGTATGAGCACGATTAACATTGATATAAACTTTTTCACTCTGTAACCTCCTTTTTTTAGTATGGAGTAGAATTAAAATCACATATTGCAAAGTATTATTTTCTCCGCTTCGTCTGCGGCATTTTCGGGGTCAAGCCTGTAATAATCACGTCGTTTAAACCACGAAATCTGCCGTTTTGCGTATCTGCGGCTTTCTCTTTTCACATTTTCCACAGCTTCTTCAAGACTGCACAAGCCGCTTAAATACTCGGCAATTTCCTTGTAACCGATTGCCTGCATTGCGGTGTTTTCGGGTTTTAAACCCATTTTAAGAAGCTTTTCGGTTTCGGCAACAAGCCCTGCTTCAAGCATTTCATCAACTCTGCGGTTAATTCTCGCATACAGGACATCTCTGTCCCACTCAATCATAAACCGTTTGCAGTCATAAATTGTTTCTGCGTTTCGGCTGAGGCGGTTGTATTCGCCTATTGTTTTGCCCGTAAGCTCAAATATTTCAATTGCACGGATAACTCTTTTAAGGTCGTTTTCGTGCAGTTTCTCATAGCTTTCGGGGTCGATTTCTTTAAGCATACTATGGACAAAGCCGTTGCCTTTTTCGGCGGCGAGCTTTGTCAGCTTTTGCCGTAATTCTTCGTTTTCGCCGGGGCTTTCGAGTTTTATATTGTCTGCCACGGTATCTATATAAAGTCCCGTTCCGCCGACCATAATCGGAAGTTTTCCACGGGAATATATATCCTTTATTGCTTTGTGAGCCGCCGCCGCATAGTCCGCAAGGGAATAGTCGCATGTCGGCTCGACAAAGTCCATAAGATGATGAGGCACGCCGCGCCGTTCTTCAAGGCTTGGTTTTGCCGTGCCGATATCCATGTATTTATATATCTGCATGGAATCGGCAGAAACTATTTCTCCGTTAAGCCTTAAAGCAAGCTCCACCGAAAGGGCGGTCTTGCCCGACGCCGTAGGCCCTGCACAAATAATTAAAGGTATTTTGTCTTGTTTCATAATGTTTTAACCGTTAAGCTAACAGCTAATTCCTTTTAAACATTTTTTCAATAAACGCTTTTGTGACGGCTGTGGTAACAGGTCTGCCGTGAGGGCAGGTGATAGTTTTTCCGGAGTTTTTAACCTGCCGCACAAGTTCTTCAATTTCAGGCAGGGTGAGCTTATCATGCCCTTTTACCGCACTTCTGCAAGCGATTGTGTACAAAATGCGGTCCTCTTTTGCTGTACGGGTTTCCTGCTTGCCGTCACGGAGGTTTCCGATAATTTCAATTAAGGTGTCTTTAACCTGCTCCTTGCTTATAACATAGGGCACGCCACGCACCGCAACGGTGTTAGCGCCAAATTCTTCAAGCTCCCAACCTATTTCGGCAAAGAAATCGAGGTTTTCAAGTGCCGTTTGAAATTCCGTGGGGGAAAGCCTTACGGTTTCGGGGCTTAAAAGCATTTGCGGAACAATTTTTTTGTTTTTCTGCTCGGTGACCAAACGCTCGTATATAAGTCTTTCGTGGGCGGCGTGCTGGTCAATAAGCACAAGGTTTTCGCCTTCTTCAATCAAAATGTATGTATTAAAAAGCTGTCCGATAATTTTGTAGCTGTCGCCGCTGTCTATCATTGCGGTCTGCACAAACTCGGTATCGGCGGCAGTACTTGTTTCTTTGCGTATTTTGCTTTCTTCCGCAAGCAGAGGAGAAGTGTTTTCGGCTTTTTGCTCGGCTTTTTCTTCAAGCGGTTTTTGAGGAGCAGAAAAGTCCGCTTTTGTTATTTCCTCATAAATCTTTACGTTTTCCTTTTCGGGTTTCCCGAAAGCATATTTGTAGTTATATTCACGGCTTCCGCCGCTGTCTTTGACACTGCCTGCGCCGACAAAAGAACCGGATAACGGTTTTGTATAACTTGGCATGGCGGCGGTGCTTTCCTGCGGTTTTTCCGCTACGTCAATAACCGGTACGGTTTTAACGCTGAGCGCATTTTTAACCGCCCAATAAACCGCAGAGTATATTTTATTTTCTTCAAAAAACTTAACTTCGAGCTTTGCCGGGTGAACGTTAACATCAACCAATGAGGGGGATATTTCCACCTTTAAGATTGCCGCAGGGAAACAGCCGATAGGAATCATTCCCTTAAAGGCTTCTTCAAGCGCAAGAGTAAGCGTTCTGTTTACGATGCAGCGATTGTTCACATAAAAGCTTTGCAAACTGCGGTTTTTCTTATAAAGAGTTATGTTTCCTATAAGGCCGCTTATTTTTGCTCCGTAGGCTTCGTCGGTATAATCAAGCGGCACAAGCGCTCCCGACACCTCTTTACCGTAGATTGCATAGGCGGCGCTTTTTAAGTTGCCGTCACCGGGGGTAAAGATTTTTTCTTTCCCGTCCGAAACAAAACGGAAAGAAATTTCCGGGTGAGCAAGGGAAAGCTTTCTCACGGCTTCTTCTATGTATCCCGCCTCCGTATAATCTTTTTTAAGAAATTTCATACGGGCAGGAGTGTTAAAAAACAGATTTTCAACCGTTACGGTTGTGCCGACAGGGCAACCGATAGGCTCGGAGCGAAGAATTTTTCCTCCCGATACGCTGACAAGCTTGCCGTCCGCACCGTCCATTTTGGAAACCATTGTAACGTTGGCAACAGCGGCAATGCTTGCAAGAGCTTCGCCCCTGAAACCGAGAGTTAAAATGGAATCAAGGTCCGAAGGAGATGAAATTTTGCTTGTTGCATGGCGAAGAAAAGCCGTTTCCATATCGTCGGGGTGCAAACCGCAGCCGTTGTCGGTAACGGTAAGTTTTTTTAAACCGCCGCCCGTAATATCTACCGTAACAGCCGTTGCGCCTGCGTCAATCGAGTTTTCGCAAAGCTCTTTTGCAACGGAGGAAGGACGTTCCACAACCTCACCTGCCGCAATCATATTTGCAAGCTGTGCGCTCAAAACTTTTACAAGCATTTATTTCACTCCTTTCAAGTTGTTTTTTCGTAGTTATATAAGTTTTTTCAGGTCATACAGTATGCTTAGAGCTTCAATCGGAGTAAGCGTGTTAATATCAATATTTTCGAGCCGACGCTCTATTTCGCTTTTTTCTGCTCCGAGGCTCATCTGACCGCTTATTTCACGGGAAGCGCCTCCGCCTGTTTTTACGGTAACCTTTCCACCGTCTTTTTCTATACCTGCAAGAACTTCCTTTGCCCTGTCGGTAACTACCGAAGGAACGCCGGCGAGCCTTGCGACTTCAATGCCGTAGCTGTCGTCCGCACTGCCTTTTATAATTTTTCTTAGGAAAATTATGTCGTCACCGCGTTTTTTTACAGATATTGTATAGTTAACAACGCCGTCTATCGTGTTTTCAAGCGATGTCAATTCATGGTAATGGGTGGCAAAAAGCGTTTTTGCACCGCATTTTTTGGGGTTTGCCGTGTATTCAAGCACGGCCCAGGCGATGGATAATCCGTCATAGGTACTTGTACCTCTGCCGATTTCGTCATATATAATAAGGCTTTTTGAGGTTGCGTTTTTTAAGATATTCGCCACCTCGCTCATTTCAACCATAAAGGTACTCTGTCCCGAAGATAGGTCGTCCGAAGCGCCTACCCTTGTGAATATCTTGTCAACAATGCCTATTTTTGCGCTGCTTGCAGGAACAAAGCTTCCAATCTGCGCCATAAGCGTTATAACGGCGGTCTGGCGCATATATGTGGATTTTCCCGCCATGTTGGGCCCTGTTATTATGCATAGCCTGTCCGTCGTGCTGTTGAGCTTTGTGTCATTGGGCACAAACATTGAGGAAGTAAGCGTTTCAACAACCGGGTGACGGCCGTCTTTAATTTCAATAACATCCGACGAATCAACAACAGGTCTTACATATTTATTTTTAACTGCCGCCGTGGCAAGCGTATTAAGACAGTCCACGGCAGATACAACCTTTGCGGTTGCCTGAAGGCGTTCGTGCGCCTGCGCAACTTTATCTCTTACCGAGCAAAAAAGGTCATATTCAAGCTGAGCCTTTTTGGTTCGTGCGTCAAGAATAAGCGTTTCAAGCTCTTTTAGCTTTGGCGTAATAAAACGCTCGCCGTTTGTAAGAGTTTGTTTGCGTATGTAATAGTCGGGAACTTTGTCTTTGTTGGAGTTTGAAATTTCTATGTAGTAGCCGAAAACGTGATTGTATTTGACTTTAAGGTTTTTTATACCTGTTTTTTCACGTTCTTCCGCCTCTATATCGGCAAGCCATTTTGCACCGCTTTCCTCGGCACGGACGTATTCGTCGAGAGTTTCGTTAAAGCCCTCTTTAATAATTCCGCCGTCTTTTATGGTAACGCCGGGGTCGTCCACGATTGCCGCACTTATAAGTGAGCATATATCTTCAAGCACGTCAAGCCTTGCAAGAAGCCCTGTAAGTATTTTACTGCGGCAAAGTGAAAGCAGACCCGAAAGCTGTGGCAAAAAAGCCGCAGAAGTGCCGATTGCAAGAAGTTCACGGGCATTTGCGCTGCCGCATACGACTTTCGAGTTAAGCCTTTCAAGGTCACGGATTTTATCAAGAACGTCCGAAAGGTTGTCTCTAAGCTCCATATTGCCCGCCAGCTCCTCAACTCCCGAAAGCCTGTTGTTTATGACAACCGGATTTAAAAGAGGGTGTTCAAGCCAGAATTTAAGCATTCTTGCGCCCATTGCGGTTGAGGTCTTGCCGAAAGCGCCGAGCAGACTTCCTCTTTTGCCGCCTGTGCGCATATTTTCCGTTATTTCGAGGTTTCGCCTTGAATTTACATCAATATCCATGTACTGATTTATCTTGTAATATTCAATTTGATTTATATGGTTAATGGTGGTTTTTTGCGTTTTGATTATGTAGGCTATAACGCCGCCTACGGCGTTTATGCATGGCGCACCCGGTTCAAGACCGAGTTCGCCTGCGGATTTTCCGAACTGGTTTTGTATTATTTCGAGGTCTTTTTCCGTATCAAAATCTTCCTCGTCCCCACGGGAAACGTAACAGCTGTATTTAGCCGAGGCGGTTTCATAAAGGCGCTTGTCCATTGCGGACATGGGCGAGAAATACACCTCCGAAGGGGAAAACCTTGCAAGCTCGGCTTCGTAATTTGCGTAAATATCTTTGTCAATATCCGTGCAGTAAAGCTCACCGGTAGAGTAGTCCACAAAAGCTATGCCGAGACGTTTTCCGTCCTTATAGGCGCAGGCAAGGAAATTGTTTTCGGTAATTTCAATTCCGCTTTCGTCCATGAGAGTTCCGGGGGTTATAACCCTGATTACCTCACGGCGCACGAGCCCCTTTGCTTTTGCGGGATCCTCGGTCTGTTCGCAGATTGCAACCTTATAGCCTTTTTCTATGAGTTTCGGAATATAGTTGTTTACGCTGTGGAAGGGTATGCCGCACATGGGCGCGCGCTCCTCCTGACCGCAGTCCTTGCCCGTTAAGGTAAGCTCAAGCTCCCTCGAAGCGGTAACGGCGTCCTCAAAAAACATTTCGTAAAAATCGCCGAGTCGGTAAAACAAAATACAATCCTCATACTGCGCCTTTGTTTCAAGGTACTGGCGCATCATGGGGGTGTAGCCTTCGGTACTTCTCATTAAGGTTTCCTCACACTTCTATATCTTTCGTTAGTTACAGCCCTTGCAGCCCGCACAGTTTCCGCCGCAGCCGCCCGAAGCGTTTTCTTCTTCGCCGGTAACGTAAAAGCGGATTATGCTGTTGGTTTTTTCGAGAATATCTTCAACCTTTTTCTTTGCGGCAAGATATTCGCTTATAACGGGAAAATGCGAAACTTCTTCATATTTTTTTCCGAGCTGTTTTCTTATTTCAAGCATCTCGGCAGGGGTGATTTTTTCGTCCTTTGCACGCTCCGCAAGGCTTTCACGAAGCTCGCTGTATTCATTTGTAACCCTCTGCGCTTCGACATTTGTATTAAACTCAATCTCTTTTTTTATATATTCTTTCATTTCCTCGCTGTCACGTATTGCCTGACCTAAAATTTTTGCTTTTTCAATTATTTCGTCCATAACTAATCTCCTAATCTTCGCTCGCATTGACCGTTACAAGACTGCCTGTCATGTACCAGGTTTTTGCGGCGTCTATTTTTATATTCACAATTTTTCCTATAAGCTCTTTTCCGCCTTTAAAATGCACAAGCTTAAAGCCGTCCGTATGACCCGTTAAAAAGCCGTCGTTCTCTTTGCTTGTTCCTTCAACAAGCACCTTGTAGGTTTTTCCTACGCAGGCGAACGTGCCTGCTTTTCTTCGTGAGGCGTTAAGTCCTCCATTTTTGCGGCAGGCGTTCCTTCTCTGGGAGAGAAAATAAACGAGAAAATTCCGTCAAAACGTATCTTTTCAAGAATATCAAGCGTTTCGGCAAAATCTTCTTCGGTTTCGCCGGGGAAGCCGACTATAATATCGGTCGTAAGGCAAACGCCCGGTATTTCGGATTTTATTTTGTCTGCCAGTTTTAAAAAGCTCTCTTTTGTATATTTGCGGTTCATAAGCTTTAATATTCTGCTGCTGCCCGATTGAAGCGCAAGGTGAATATGCTTGCATACATGTTCGCAGCTTGCTATCGCCTGTATTGTTTCGTCCGAAAAATCCTTCGGGTGAGAGGAAATGAAGCGTATGCGCTCAATTCCGTGAATTTTGTTAACTTCTCTTAAAAGTGCGGCAAAATTGTTATCGCCGTCTTTGTAAGAGTTTACATTCTGACCGAGGAGAGTTATTTCTACACAGCCGCTGCTGCCAAGCTCACGGATTTCCTTTAAAATCTCACTCATTTCACGGCTTCGCTCACGCCCTCTGGTGTAGGGCACAATGCAGTATGAGCAAAAATTGTTGCAGCCGTACATTATTGTAACCTTAGCGCTGCTTTTACTGCTCCTTAAAACGGGTAGTCCTTCGGCAATATTTTCAGACCCTTTCAGCACTTCAAAAACACGTTTTTGTCCACGCAGTTTTTTTAGGAGAAGCACTGGAAAATTCTCGATATTATGCGTTCCGAAAACAATATCGACATAGTAAAACGAGCGCTTTATTTTATCTACAACTTTTTCCTCCTGCATCATACAGCCGCATATGCAGATAACGAGGTTCGGATTTTTCTCTTTTATTTTTTTAAATGCTCCCACGTTGCCGAAAACACGCATTTCTGCGCCTTCTCTTACGGCGCAGGTGTTAACGACGATTATAGAGGCGTTTTCGGGCGTTTCGGTAAAACCGTACCCCGAACATTTAAGCATACCTCTTATGCGCTCCATATCGGCTTCGTTCTGCTGACAGCCGTAAACCACGCAGTAGGCAAGAGGCATAGCGGACGCAGAACCGTTTATTTTTTTGATTTCGTCGATTGCCGCACTGAGCGTAGCGGCTTTACGGCTCTTTTCTTCCGCACTTATCATATTTTTCCTCCGATTATGTTTATTTGCACAAAATATGCACAATTTACAATTGCACACAATTATTCCAATTTTAATTATACTACAAAACTGTTTTGATTGCAAGTATTTAATGAATTTTTTTCTTATTTTTATGGTAAAAATATTAAAAAGGGCTTGACAAATTTAAAAAAAGATGTTATACTTGTAAAGTAAATTGCTTTACAGTTTGGGAGTGAGCAGGGTGAAAGACCTTAATATTTGCATTTTGCTTGACTTTTATTCTTCGCTTTTAAGCGAAAAACAGGCGGAAATGATGCAAAGATATTACAATGAGGATTTATCCCTAAGCGAGATTGCCGCAGAGATGAATATAACAAGACAAGGCGTTCGTGACGCACTCAAAAAATCCGAGGCAATTTTGAAAGAAGCAGAGAAGCAAATGGGCTTTGCCAAGCGTTTTATTGATATGGCAAAGGAGCTTAAAATTATAAGAGAACAAACAGAAGAACTGATTACGGATAAAGATAATCGTGACGAGAAGCTCGGCGGTCTTTTAAAGGAAATTGACAGGCTCAGGGCTTTAAGCGGGGTGATTGATTATGGCATTTGAAGGCTTGAGCGATAAGCTTAGCAGTGTATTTAGCAGACTTAAAGGTCACGGGAAAGTGACGGAGGCGGATATTAAAGCGTCAATGCGTGAGGTAAAGCTTGCGCTTCTTGAAGCGGACGTCAATTTCCGTGTAGTTAAAGATTTTGTTGCAAAAGTGTCGGAACGCTGTAAAGGCAGTGAGGTTCTTGAAAGCCTTACGCCAGGACAGCAGGTAATAAAAATAGTCAGAGAAGAGCTTACCGCCCTTATGGGTACGGAAAACGCAAAGGTCGATTTTTCATCTAAGCCGCCAACGGTTATTATGATGGTGGGGCTTCAGGGTGCAGGTAAAACCACAACATCGGGCAAGCTTGCGGCGCTTCTCAGAAAGCAAAACGGCAAAAGGCCGCTCCTTGTTGCGGGAGACGTTTACCGTCCTGCGGCAATAAAACAGCTTGAAACGCTCGGTGCGCAGATAAACGTACCCGTTTTCAGTCTGGGAGATAAGGTCAGCCCGGTTGAAATTGCAAAGCAGGGCATAGACCATGCAAAACAGCACGGCAACGACCTTGTAATTATAGATACCGCCGGCAGACTGCATATTGACGAAGGGCTTATGCAGGAGCTTACGGATATTAAAGAGGAGGTAGTTCCTTCCGAGGTTTTGCTTGTTGTTGATGCAATGACAGGTCAGGACGCCGTTAATGTAGCCGAGAGCTTTAATAATCAGCTTGATATAACGGGCGTGGTGCTTACAAAGCTTGACGGCGACACAAGAGGCGGTGCGGCACTTTCGGTGCGTGCGGTTTCGGGCAAGCCTATTAAGTTTGCCTGCATAGGCGAAAAGCTTTCGGATATTGAACCGTTTTATCCCGACCGTATGGCAACGAGAATACTCGGTATGGGTGACGTGCTTACCCTTATCGACAAGGCGCAGGAAGCCTTTGACGAAAAACAGGCGGCAGAAATGGAAAAGCGCCTCAGACAAAGCCAGTTTACTTTAGAAGATTTTCTTGTTCAGATGAATCAGCTCAAAAAGATGGGACCTATGTCACAGCTTGTCGGCATGCTTCCCGGTATGGGAAATATGAAGGACGTTGAAATTGATGACAGTCGCATGGGCAGAATTGAAGCGATTATTCTTTCAATGACGCCGAGTGAGCGCAGAAACCCGTCCATTATAAACGGAAGCAGAAAAGTGAGAATTGCAAACGGATGCGGAATGAAGGTTCAGGACGTAAACCAGCTTTTAAGGCAGTTTGAGCAAATGCAGAAAATGGTTAAGAAAATGATGGGCAATAAGGGCATGATGAAAAAAATGGCAAGAGGATTTAAATTCTAATTGAAAGTTGAAAATTGAAAATTGAAAATTTATACAAACACTTGTTTATGCGAGGAGGAATTTCACATGAAAAGAGATTATTCCGAGATAACCCCGTATATTGAAGAGCTTGCAAAAATATCAAGAGAAAATAACAAAATAAAACCCGAAATGTACCTTGAACATAACGTTTTCAGGGGTCTCAGAGACCTTAACGGAACAGGCGTTGTGACAGGGCTTACAGAGATTTCAAGAATAAAATCAAAAGAGATAATGCAAGGCGGACAAAGTAAACCCTGCGAGGGTGAGCTTGCGTACCGAGGCATAGATATTAAAGACCTTACAAACGGCTTTTTAAGCGAGGATAGGTTTGGCTTTGAGGAAACCGTATATTTGCTTTTGTTTTCGGAGCTTCCGAGCAAAGATAGGCTTGACGCTTTTAAAGAAGCGCTTGCGGATTACCGCTCGCTTCCGCCGTCGTTTGTCAGAGATATTATTTTAAAAGCGCCCGGCAAGGATATGATGAATATTTTAACACGTTGTGTTTTATGCCTTTACGCTTACGACAATAACCCTGACAACATATCGGTGGAAAACGTTTTAAGGCAGTGTATGCAGCTTATAGCGGTATTTCCGATGCTTGCGATTTACGCATACTGCTCGCACAGATATTATCATCGCAGTGACGGCCTTTATATTCACACACCTGATAAAAAGCTTTCCACTGCCGAAAATATATTTAAAATGCTTCGGGAGGACGGAAAATTTTCGCCGCTTGAAGCAAAAATTCTTGATCTTGCACTTGTTCTTCATGCAGAGCATGGGGGCGGCAATAATTCAACTTTTACAACCCACGTTGTTACTTCGTCGGGAACAGACACTTACTCGGCAATAGCCGCAGCGCTCGGTTCGCTTAAAGGTCCGAGACACGGCGGAGCAAATAAAAAAGTCGTGGGTATGTTTAAGGATATGAAAAAAACCATAAACGTAAAAAACAAAGATGAAATCGCAGATTATCTTGAAAAATTGCTTGATAAAAAAGCTTATGACGGTCTGGGGCTTATCTACGGAATGGGACACGCCGTGTATTCGGTATCCGACCCCAGAGCGGATATTCTTATGAACTGCGCAAAAGAGCTTGCGGCGGAAAAAGGCTATGAGCAGGACTACGAGCTTTACGAAACCGTTGCAAAGCTTGCGCCCGAAATAATAAGGGCAAAGAGGAAAATGTATAAGGGCGTGAGCGCAAACGTAGATTTTTATTCAGGGCTTATTTATCAAATGCTTGATATTCCTCGTGAGCTTTATACGCCTCTTTTTGCAATTGCACGAGTTGTCGGCTGGAGCGCACACAGAATTGAGGAAATACAAAACAACGGCAAAATTATAAGGCCGTCTTATATAAGCGTAAAAGACAACAGACCTTATATAAAGCTTGATGAAAGATTGTAAAATATCATTAAGGTATTTTAGATAAAGGATTATTTGTGGGAGGTGAAACAAAATGGCAGTTAAAATCCGTCTTAGAAGAATGGGCGCTAAGAAAGCTCCTTTTTACAGAGTTGTTGTAGCTGATTCAAGGTATCCGAGAGACGGCCGTTTCATTGACGAAATCGGCACGTTCAATCCGCTTACCGATCCGGCTGAAATCAATCTTGACGCCGAGAAGGTTCAGAAATGGCTTAAAAATGGTGCACAGCCTACCGATACCGTAAAGGCACTTATCAAAAAAGCCGGTATCTGAATGTAACATTACAACTGTGCAGAGGGGTTTTTAAGAAATGAAAGAACTACTTGAAAACATTGCAAAATCTCTTGTGGACCATCCCGAAGATGTGGAGGTCACTGTAGCAGGTACCGAACAGGCGGTTGTACTTCAGCTTCGCGTGAACGAGTCCGATATGGGCAAAGTAATCGGAAAACAGGGCAGAATTGCTAAGGCAATTCGCTCTGTTGTTAAGGCTGCCGCTGTTCGTGAGGACAAAAAGGTTTCTGTTGAGATTTTACAATAAGGTCGCTCGGGTTTTGGCAATTTCGCCGAAACCCTTTCACATTTTATCTTTGCATAAGCCGCAGGGCTTTTGCGGTAATGCAGAAATGCTTTTTCGGTTTATGCTTTGATATTAATGTGTTTTAAACGGTACATTTTACGAAAAAGAAGTGTGACGGAAATGAATAAAATTGAAATCGGAAAAATTGTAAATGTTCACGGCGTGCATGGGGAAGTTAAAGTCTTGCCGTATGCCGACAGTGCCGCTTTTTTTAAGAATTTTAAAAAAGTATTTGTCGGAGGCACAGAGTATAGCGTACTTTCGGTAAAAACCGCAAAGGGCTGTGCCGTGCTTAAACTCGAAGGCATAGATAGTCCCGAAGCCGCCGAAAAACTTCGTGAAAAGCTTGTAACGGTGGAAGAAAATCTTCTGCCAAATCCGCCAAAAGGAAGCTACTATGTAAAAGACCTTGAAGGCATGAAGGTATATGCGCATGGCGAAAGCGGCGAAGAGGAACTTATAGGAACGCTTGATGAGGTTATGTTTACAGGGGCAAACGACGTTTACTCCGTTATAAGCGAATCGGGCAAGGAATATCTTATTCCTGCCGTAAAACAGTTTATTTTAAAAACCGACGTTGAAAAAAAACGTATGGATATTACCCATATAAGGGGAATTACTTATGATGAAGATTGATGTTTTAACGCTTTTTCCCGAAATGATGGATTCTGTTCTCGGTGAGAGCATTATCGGCAGGGCAAGAGCGAAGGGCATTCTTAATATAAATTTTACCAATATAAGAGATTACACAAAAATGAGTCACGGTCATGTGGACGACGCACCCTACGGCGGAGGCAGGGGTATGGTTATGGCGGTTCAGCCTATAATGTCGGCGCTTGAAGCGGTTTCGCAAAGCGGCGAAAAGCCTTTTGTTGTATATATGTCGCCGCAGGGCAAGGTTTTTAACCAGAATATGGCAAAAGAGCTTTTAGAAAAAGAGCATCTTGTGTTTCTTTGCGGTCACTATGAAGGAATTGACGAGCGTGTTATCGAGTCTGCTGTTGATATGGAGCTTTCCGTGGGCGATTATGTGCTTACAGGCGGCGAAATTCCGGCAATGGCTGTTATAGACTGCATTTGCCGCATGGTTCCGGGCGTGCTTCCCGAGGAGGAGGCGTTTACCGAGGAGTCGCATTTTGACGGACTTCTTGAATATCCGCAGTACACAAGACCTGAGGAAATTGAAGGAGAACGTGTACCCGATGTGCTTTTATCGGGACATCACAAAAAAATTGCCGAATGGCGCAGGAAACAGCAACTTTACAGAACATGGAAAAAGAGACCCGATATGCTTAAAAATGCGCCGCTTTCGGATAAGGATAAAAAATATCTTTTAAAATACAAAGGAAAACGGCGTGGGACTGCAAAATTTATAGAAGAATAAGGTGCGTATATGCTTGAAAAAATTTCGGTAAAATACAGAAATACATATGAGAGTCTGAGAAAAAAAGAGGGCGTTTTTAACGGAGATTACTGCTTTGGCAATGCTTTTGCCTGGGGCGGAACCTTTAATACCTGCGTTCATTGTACCGACGAGCTTTATATTAGCTGTGCGGAAATTTCAGAAAATCGCCTTATGATTAGCTATCCCCTGGGAGACGGAAACAAGCGTGAGCTTGTGGAGAAAATTGTCGCCTGCGGCAAAGAGCGTGGCAAAACAACGGTTATGGGTATGTTAAACGAAACGCTTAAAAAGCGTACTCAGGAGCTTTTTCCGGGCGAAATTCGGTTTGAACGCCTTCGTGACAGCGACGACTATATTTATAAGGTGGAGGACCTTATAAATCTTTCGGGTAAGGCGCTTCACACAAAGAAAAATATGCTCAACAGTTTTCTTAAAAATGATTATGTGTATGAAAAAATTTCTGCGGAAAACTTTGAGGATTTTAAAAGTTTTTGTCTTGAAAACAGCTTTACCGAAACGGAAACCGCTGTTATGAACCGCTTTTTTGATAATTTTTATGAGCTGGAGCTTTCGGGCGCTTGCCTTAAAATCGGCGGCAAAATTGTTGCCGCAACTGTCGGTGAACGCAGTGGCGACACCGTTATAATACATATAGAAAAAGCGGATAAGGACGTGCGAGGCGCATATGCGGCAATAAACAATCTGTTTTTAAAAAATGAAATGTCAGACTGCGAGTATGTCAACCGTGAGGACGATATGGGACACGAAAACCTTCGCACGGCAAAATTGTCCTATAAGCCATGCCGAATGGAAAAAAAATACATAGGAATTTTTATTTGATTTTGAGAGTGGGTGTTATGCTTGGAGCTTAAATTGCCGACACAGGTCAATATGATTTTACAGCGGCTTGAAACCGCAGGCTTTGAGGCATATTGCGTCGGAGGCTGCGTGCGTGACGCTCTTATGAATAAAACCCCTTTCGACTGGGATATATGCACGGCGGCAAAACCTGAGCAAATAATGCATATATTTGAGGATTTTCAGCTTGTTACAAACGGGCTTAAACACGGCACCGTTACGGTAATTGTAGACCGAAAGCCGTATGAAATAACCACTTTTCGCACCGACGGAGAATACCTTGATAACCGCAGACCCGAAAGTGTTTTTTTTGTAAAAAATATAGAAGGCGACCTTGCCCGCAGGGATTTTACTGTAAATGCAATGGCGTTTAGCCCACTTCACGGCTTTGCCGACCTGTTTGGCGGCAGAAAGGACCTTGCGGCAGGCATTATAAAATGCGTCGGAGACCCCGAAAAGCGTTTCATGGAGGACGCACTGCGTATTATGCGTATGCTTCGCTTTGCGGCTGTGCTGGGTTTTGAAATAGAAAGTAAAACAGCGGCGGCGGCAATAAAGACAAAAAAACTTCTTAAAAATATTGCCGCAGAGCGCATATGCACAGAGTTTTTAAAGCTCTTGGACGGCAAAACGGCATATGAAATTTTAAGTGAATATGAGGAGATTTTTGCCGAAATACTTTTTTTGCCCTTTAAGGGAGATTTTAAGGCGGCGGCAAAAGCCGCAGCAGAGCATAGCGGCACGAAAAACCGCCTTGCCGTATTGTTTCATATGCTCTATTTTGAACCGCAGGAAGTGAAAAAAGCGGCAGAAGCTCTGAAAATGAGCAGGGATATGACCTCTTTTTGCGTTTTTGTTTCGGAGCATTTTGATGACAAAATTCCTGCAAATATTACCTATATGCGTAAAGCTGTCGGAGCTTACGGCAAGGAGCGTATGCTTTCTCTTTGTGAAATAAAAAACGCAAAAGAAGCGATAGGTTTTCTTGAAACAATAGAACAAAAAAAGCTTTGCTGTACGCTTAAAGAACTGAATATAAGCGGCGGCGATTTGGCGGATATCGGCATTAGTAAGGGAAAGCGCATGGGAAAGGCGCTTGAACGCATTTTAAACGATGTTATTGAAGAAAAGACGGATAACGAAAAAAACAGCCTTGTAAGCTATGCAAGGCGTTTAGTAGAAGCAGGTGAAATATAATGACGGACGAAACAATTGCAGCAATTTCCACTCCAATGGGTACGGGCGGAATAGGTATTGTACGCATAAGCGGCGAAAAAGCGCTTGAAATTGCCGCAAAAATTTTTGAACCGTCCGGGGAAAATGCAGATGTACTATGTTTTTCGAGCCATACCGTACATTACGGCAAAATAAAAGACAGCGACGGAAAGGTTATTGATGAAGCGCTTTTAACATATATGAAAGCGCCTCGTTCTTATACGGGCGAAGATGTTGTGGAGTTAAGCTGTCACGGCAGTATAATGTCGGTTAAATATTTGCTCCGAGCCGCATTAAGCGCAGGAGCAAGGCTTGCAGGCAGGGGCGAATTTACAAAAAGGGCTTTTTTAAACGGAAAACTCGACCTTGCGCAGGCGGAAGCGGTAACGGATATTATAACCTCAAAGAGCGAGCGTGCGCTTGCATGCGCCGTAAATCAGCTTGAAGGAAAACTGTCGGAAAATATTTCGGGAGTGCGTGAAAAGCTGGTTGAGGTTATGGCATATATCGAGGCGGAAACCGACTTTCCCGAGGACGATGTTTCGGGGCTTTCGGAGGATGAGGTAAAAGAAAAGCTTTCTTCATCTTTTGCGGAAATAAAAAAGCTTATTAAGAGTATGGACAGCGGCAAGGTTATCCGTGACGGAGTTGAAACCGCCATAATCGGCAGACCGAATGTCGGAAAATCTTCTCTTCTCAATGCGCTTATAGGTGAAAACCGTGCAATTGTTACGGATATTCCGGGAACAACCCGTGATACAATCGAAGAATATTTGGAGCTTGACGGAATAACGCTGAAACTTGCGGATACGGCAGGAATAAGGAACACCTCCGATACGGTTGAAAAAATCGGAGTCGACCGTGCTTTTGACAGCATAGAAAAAGCACAGCTTGTGCTTTTTGTTGCGGATTTGTCCGAAATGCCACAGGAGGACGACCGTGAGCTTATAAATAAAATAGGCGGTAAAACTGCCGTTATGGTGCTTAATAAAAGCGATACGGAAAAAGATGGCGCAGAGGCGGCATACAGGGCGCTTGCCGATTTGCCTTGCGTTAAAATTTCTGCGGCGGAAGGAAGCGGCATTGAAACGCTTACGGAGCTTATAAAAGAGCTTTTCGGCTGCGGAAACATCGAAAGCGATAACCTTCCGTTTCTTTATAATCTTCGCCACTACGAAAGCCTTGTCCGTGCGGAAGGGGCTTTGAAAAACGCTTTGAGCGCACTTGCGGGCGGAATAAGTGCGGATATGCTGTTTATTGACGTTTTCGACGCGCTTGAAGCACTCGGAGAAATTGTCGGAATGAATGTTTCCGAGGAGGTTGTCGATAAAATTTTTGAAAAATTCTGCGTTGGAAAGTAAGGCAAAAAAATATTTTTGATATGCCGGAAAATGTTATGTTAAAATAGATATGTTACATTAAAAAATGACAACAACCTAAAAAAGTGATATAATAGTTTTCACCAAAAAAACAAAATCACTTAAAGAAAGG
>CACZWA010000033.1 GCA_902784685.1 uncultured Ruminococcus sp. | reverse complement strand
ACATTCCTCCTAATTTGCTTTGTAAAATAATTATGGGGGTTAAGGTAAACTATATATTATTTTTTAGTGTTGATGTAACATATGTTTGACAACTGCAGATTTGTGCGGACAAAAAAATTATAAAAATACTTGACAATATTCTCATTTTGATATAAAATATAATAGTGTATTTCACAGTCATTTATTATCGGGGAGTATATCCTTGTATAAGGCTATGCGCCCGAATTGATATGATATATAGTGCAAAAAATGTTTGTTTGGCGCATTATATGGTGTGAGAAAGACAAAATTATACCAAAGCGTGGAAGGAGGTTTTGAGCAGATTGTTCAGTATTTTTAATTTGAGCCTCGTAGCGTCGGTATTAATTTTTGCGGCAGTTTTGGTTCTTGCGGTAATTATCGCTTTTTATTGCGGTATTACATATAGAAAAGGCAAATTTGAAAAAGTTGTCGGAAGTGCAGAGCAGCAGTCCAAGAAAATACTTGATAACGCTACCAAAGAGGCGGAAAACAAAAAAAGAGAGTCATTACTTGAAATAAAAGAGGAAATGCATAAAAGCAGAAGCGAGCTGGAAAAAGAAATAAAAGAGCGCAGAAGCGAAATTTCCCGTCAGGAAAGACGTCTTGTACAAAAAGAGGAATCCGTAGACAAAAAAATGGATTCTCTTGAACAAAAAGAGGAGCTTCTTAAAAAGAAGAATAAGGAGCTTGAGGCTATGCAGCAGGATGTTGCTGAAATTCAGAAAAAACAGCTTGCGCAGCTTGAAAAAATATCGGGATTATCTGTTACAGAAGCAAAAGAATTATTGCTCAGCAGTATTGAAAGTGAAGTTAAGCACGAAGCGGCAATTCGTGTTAAAGCAATTGAAGACGAAGCAAAAGAGGAGGCCGACAAGAGGGCAAGGAATATTATCGGTATGGCAATTCAGCGTTGCGCTGCGGATCATGCTGCGGAAACAACCGTTTCCGTTGTATCGCTTCCGAGTGACGAACTCAAAGGTCGCATAATCGGCCGTGAGGGAAGAAATATTCGTGCCATTGAAAACGCAACGGGAGTTGACCTTATTATAGACGATACTCCCGAAGCTGTTGTTCTTTCGAGCTTTGACCCGATTCGCCGTGAGGTGGCAAGGGTAACGCTTGAAAAACTTATTTCGGACGGTCGTATTCATCCGGGCCGCATTGAAGAAACGGTTGAAAAAGCCCGCAAAGAGGTTGATAACGTAATTAAGCAGGAAGCAGAGCGTGCAACCTTTGAAACAGGCGTTCACGGACTTCATCCGGAGCTTTTGAAAATTCTCGGAAGGCTCCGTTTCAGAACAAGTTACGGTCAGAATGTACTTATGCACAGCATTGAGGTGGCTCATCTTTCGGGTCTTATGGCAGGAGAGCTTGGAGCGGATATAACTCTTGCAAAAAGAGCAGGCTTGCTTCACGATATAGGTAAAGCGGTTGACCATGAGCAGGAAGGTACACATATTCAGATAGGTGCAAACCTTGCAAAGAAATATCACGAGAGCAACGAAATCGTACATGCCATTATGGCTCACCACGGTGATGTTGAGGCAGAAACGATAATAGCTTGTATTGTTCAGGCGGCGGACGCAATCTCTGCGGCACGTCCCGGTGCAAGACGTGAAAACCTTGAAACCTATATTAAGCGTCTTGAAAAGCTTGAAGAAATTGCAGACGGCTTTGAGGGCGTTGAAAAATCTTATGCAATTCAGGCAGGAAGAGAAATCAGAATTATGGTTAAGCCTGAGGTTGTCGGAGACGATTCGATAACAATGGTTGCAAGAGATATTGTAAAGAAAATCGAAGCCGAGCTTGAATATCCGGGACAGATTAAAGTTAACGTTATCCGTGAAGTTCGGGCGGTTGACTACGCAAAATAAGAATTACAAAAGCGGATACCTTGTATCCGCTTTCGTTTTTTTGGAGTTGAAAAATATGAAGCTGTATGCGTTTATAGGCGAGAGTGGAAGCGGCAAGAGTTACCGCGCCATGTGGCTTGCAAACTCGCTGGGCATAAAATATGTAATAGACGACGGGCTTTTGATAAGCGGCGGCAGGGTTGTTGCGGGAAGCTCCGCAAAAAAAGAAAAAACAAAAATGGGCTCCACAAAAAAAGCTATCTTTTTGGGACAGGCGGACGCTGACGAGATGAAGCGTGCCATAAAGAAAAACGGTGTGAAAACTCTGCTGATTTTGGCAACCTCCGACCGTATGGCGGACAGAATAGCCGAAAGGCTCGAACTTGGGAAAATTGAAAAATATATAAACATTCACGATATTGCAAGCGAGGAGGAAATATCAACCGCAAAGCGTATAAGAAACACGCTCGGTATGCATGTTATTCCCGTTCCGACAATGGCAATCAAAAAGGATTTTCAGGGATATTTTTGGGGTAAGCTTGAAATTCTTCTTGCGGCAAGAAGCTATAAGTCCGAGAAAACCGTTATGCGGCCGAGTTACAGCTATCTCGGCGATTACAGCGTAGACCGCAGTGTAATTGCCGAAATATGCAGGCACGAGGCAGAGAAAGAAGACGGAGTTAAGGTTAAAGATATACGAATTATTTCAGCGTTAAACGGCGGCGTAAATTTGCGTTTTGATATTGAACTTACAGGCATAAGGAATATAAAAGGTGTTTGCAGTAATATTCAAAGTAAAGTTGGTAGTGCAATGGAAGAATATCTCGGAATGGTCACGGAAAAAATTGATATAACCGTGAGCAATGTTTTTAAAAAAGAGGGAGAAAAATGAGCAAAACTGTTTTAATAACGGGAGCGTCACGAGGTATAGGCGCATATGCGGCAAGGGCTTTTGCGGCGGAAGGGTACAAGGTTGCGGTAAATTATTTTAAAAGCGAAGACGAGGCGGCAAGCCTTGCAAATGAAATAGGCGGCATTGCTGTAAAGGCAGATGTTTCGGACCCTTTGCAGGCGGAGGAGCTTGCTAAAAAAACGCTTGAAAATTTCGGGCATATCGACGTACTTGTGAATAATGCGGCAATTGCGCTTACGCAAAAGGTTATATGCGATGTTGGCGCAGACGAGTGGGATAAACTTTTTGCCGTGAATGTTCGTGGAATGTTTAACTGCACAAAAGCGGCGCTTGACTCAATGATAACAAGGCAAAACGGAAAAATTATAAATATTTCGTCGGTCTGGGGCATTACGGGCGGTTCATGCGAGGTGGCATATTCGGCGTCTAAGGCGGCGGTAATCGGCTTTACAAAAGCACTTGCCAAAGAAACAGCGCCGAGCCTCATTACGGTGAACTGCATTGCGCCGGGAGTTATAAAAACCGATATGAACGCTCATCTTTCGGAGCAAGACTATGCGGCTCTTAAAGAGGAAACGCCGCTTGGCAGAATCGGAACGCCGCAGGATATTGCGGGGGCTATGCTTTTTCTGGCTTCACCTGCCGCAGATTTTATAACGGGACAGGTAATTACCGCAGACGGCGGAATTTCAATATGAACGGAGAGTATAAATGAAGATAACAATTGACCGTTTTGAGGGCGATTTTGCGGTTGCGGAAACCGAAAATGGCGAGTTTGTGGATTTTCCGAAGAAACTTCTTCCGCCGGATTGCCGTGAAGGGGATATTATTATAATAGAAAAAAGTCCGGACGAAACCGAAAAACGCAGAGAGAAAATAGCAAAGCTCACAGGCGAGCTTTTTAAATAGGAAAACAATAAGTATAAACAGTAGGGAAAGGGCTTGCCCTTTCCACTTAAAATTATGACAAACACCTTAAAAACGTAGGGACGGCAACCTGCCGCCCGTTGAGATTGGAGAGCAGAGTTAATATCACACAAGCCTAATGGGGTCCCCGAAAAATCGTGAGATTTTTTGGGGAGAGGAACAAGTCGCCTGGTAGGGCGAGCAAGCGGAGCTTTGCGAGCTAAAAGGCGATTTGTGACGATGTAGGGGCGACCCTGCGTGGTCGCCCGAAAACTCCACCTCATCCGAGCGGCATTAGCCGCTCACATTCCCCTCATAGGGAAAGGCATGCATGGGCGGCTAATGCCGCACGCAATATGAATTGAAAATGTACGAAGGGAAACGTGTAATTCCTTTCTTTTGTCAAAAAATATATAGAAAAAACAAAAAAATTGGTATATTTTTCATAAAAAGTAAAAATAAGTATTGATTTTTTAGTTTTTATGTGCTAAAATAGGTATGATAGATATTTTTACCCATGCGGTACTTCTGTATATATTATTATATAAGGAAGCATCCCGCTATGTCGGCACAGGCCCGGTGAAAAGTGTTTGTAAAAAAAGCGCCCGAACCGTGCGTTATTGCCGACTGTGACAAGAGTTTGTAACATAAAAGTATATACTTTTACAATTATGTTACATATTTAACTTTTCTCTTGACATATGCTTGCGGTCGTGGTATAATTCACAATGTAAGCATAACAGAGGGTTATGCACAATCCGTAAGGGTAACAAAAATTTATAATTTTATAAGGAGGAAACACTATGAGAAACTTAACTAAAGTTCTCGCACTGGTACTCGCACTTTCAATGATCGTAGGCGTTGTAGCTTTTGCTAAAGCTTACCCGGACGTTGACAGCGATGCCAATTACGCAGAAGCAGTAAACGTTATCAGTGACCTTGGCCTTGCAGTAGGCGATGAGAATGGTAACTTTAATGCTGACAAAACACTTACAAGAGCAGAAGGTACAACCTTCGTACTCAGACTTCTTGGTCTTGAGGAAGCTGCAAAAGCTGCAGCAGGTTCGGCAACAGATTTTTCTGACGTTCCGGCTGATCACTGGGCAGCAGGATATGTATCGGTAGCAGCAGCTAACGGTATCGTATCAGGTATGGGCGATGGAACATTTGCTCCCAACAGCGAGCTCACTTACGCTCAGATCGTAAGAATGCTTGTTTCAGCTCTTGGTTATGAACCCCTTGTATCAGAACTTGGCGAATGGCCGAACAACTACATGTCAGCTGCAAGCCAGATTAAGCTTACAACAGGCATAGCAGGCAGAGCTAACGACGCTGTAACAAGAGGAACAACAGCAAGACTTATCTATGCTGCACTTACAATTCCGAAAATGGAAAAGAGCGGTATAGGCGTTAATGCAACATGGGCAGCAGGCGACCAGATGATCCTTGATGACCTTGGCTTCTTCAAATTAAAAGGTAAAGTAACAGAAGTTGATCTTGCAGCTAACAAAGCTATAATCAACATCGAAAAACAGTGCCTTGCTTATGTAGGAAGCAGCAACAATGCAACAGGTAAATATCTTGAAACAGACGACAAAGACAAATGGACAATTGATGCACCGGCAAGCGGCAACATCACAAGCAAAGAGCTTAACGGCTTCGGCACAGCTCTTAAGGATTCTATAAACGTTCCTGTAATTATTTATGTTGCTGATGACGACGATTACACAATCGCTTCATTTGTTGAACAGTCTAACGTAGTTGATACTCTTGCAATCGATTCAGCTGATTACAAAGAGAAAAACCTTCAGAAGGTAACTTACTACACAAACGCTGACCAGACAAAGACATCTACTTTCAAGCTTTATGAAACAGTTGTAACTTATTTGAACGGTTCTTTGGTTGGCAATAAAAACTATGAGACATTCATTAACGAATATCTTGCAGAAGGCGACTATGCTATCGAGCTTAAAGATACAAACGGTGACGGCTACTATGATATGGCAGTTGTAACAGACTACAAATATATGGTAGTTAAGACCATTAAAGTGGATAAGAATGGTAAATATACCTTCACATCTGAAACTCTTGGTATTAATCCTGCACAGCCGAAGCTTGTTGTTGATACAGATGATGATGACGTTGTTGTTTCTGTAATCAAGGACGGCGAAGAGATTGATATTGCCGACATCGAAGAAGGCGATATTCTTAACATTAAAGCTACAACAATAGATAGCAACAATCTTACAGAGGGTACAATCTATGTAACCAACGAAGTTATCGAAGGTACGGTTAAGAGCCAGGATACAGAGGAAAAGACTGTTTCTCTTGACGATGGTAGCGAGTATGATTACATTATTAAGGATAACAGTACTCAAATTAAATATCTTGAACCTTCAGCGGAAGGAACCTACTACCTTAACATCAACGGCAAGATTATCTATGTTGATAACTCGGCAGTAAAATCTAACTACAAATACGGTTTTGCTACACTTGTTACACTTGATGTTCGCGGCGGCGAAGTTAACGGCGGTGACGTAAGAGTCCTTACAACTGACGGAACATGGTCAACAATCGACCTTAACTCTACTGTAAACGGAACAAAACTTAGCAATATTGAAAAACCGGCTGCATATGCTACAGTTGCTTCAAAGAATATGTTTAATATTGGTAAGAGTCTTTATGTATGTGCAGCAGACAGCCGCTCGGTTGACCTTGTTGTTAATGACATGATTGCTTACAAGACAAATTCTTCCGGCGCAATCAGAAATATTGCTATAGGCAAAGATGCTATTGAAGCTATGACAGAAGATGCAACAGCTGATATTAACAATAAGAAATATGCTGAAGGCGACTTCTCCGGTTACTATGTAACAGATAATACAAAGATATTCTCACGCAAGGGTGATATTCCTGCAAACAAAGACATTGAAGAAAACAAGATCAGCATAATCACAAAGAGCGCTCTTAAAGAAGATGACACTTATACAGCTACTCTTTACAACATCAACGATGATGATGAAGTAGGCGTAATGTTTGGTGATATCCAGGCTGCTGTTGATTATGAAGGCAAGATGTTCATCGTATCTAAGATTTCTAATATAAACGAAGACGGCGAAGATTATATCCTTCTTACAGGTTACCAGAACGGCAAAGAAGTTCAGTATAAGGTTTCTGATGATGAAGATGTAACTGAGCTTTATACAATTAAACTTGATGGCAAAAACGTAACAGAGGGTGCAAAGTTAGCTGTTGACAAAATTGCTAAGGGCGACATCATGTTTGTAACTCTTGGTTCTAACAATGTAATTGCTACAGGTGTTCAGTTCAACAATGTTGAAAAGCCGACAGATGTAACAGCTACTGTTTCTAAAGCAGTAACAAAGGGTGACGACGAAGGCGGATTCATCGTAGGTTATGTTCTTGGCGTAAAGAACAACAAGGTTTACGTTGGAAAGAACGCAGATCCGAACTTTGATGTAAATGCTGCAGACGATAATGACTTCTACTTCACAACATCTGATAAGACATTCGTAACAGTATATGACCGTTCTAAGAAGAACCCGCTTGACGAAGGTACTGTATCTGATATTGATGATAACACAGCACTTGTATTCGCAAGACTTAACGAAAACAACAAGGCTATGGAAGTTGTAGTATATATCAAATAATTACAGCTAACCTATAAAAGTTAAAACTTAGTTTTACTTCCCCGAAGGGCTTGCCCTTCGGGGTTTCTTTATGTTACAGCAGTAGGGGACGATGCCCACATCGTCCCGATGCAATTATAAAAAACAAATTTAATCGTTACGAATAAATTTACGCTGAAATCGGAATAACTAAAGTAAAATAAATTCGGAAAGGATTAAACAAAATGGACTTTAAAACGGCGTTTGAGAAAATAAAAATTGAAATAGAAACAGCAGATCCCAAAAAGCTGACAGAAAATTTTGCAATACAAATTACAATGACGGACGAGGACTGTGGGGGAACATTTTATGTAAGCCATTTTGACGGCACACTTATGGCAGAGCCGTATGACTACCGTGACAATACAGCGGCGGTTGAAATATCAAGGAGCGATTTAAGAAGACTTCTTGGCGGCAGGTCAAAAGCAGAAAATCTGATAAAAAACGGCAAAATGAATTTTAGCGGTGACCTCGGCTCACTTATGGAGCTGATTGCCGCAATGCCGGAGCCACCAACTGAGGTGGCGCTAACCGAGGACAGCAAAAAGCCGGTAAAAAAACCGCTTGGAAATATTGAAGGAATATCGGCAAAGAGCAAAAAATAGAAGAAGGCAAAGAAGGCGGCGGACATTTAAATTGTTCGCCGTCAAACTTTAAATATTTACGGTAAAACACTTGCTTTTTTTGCATTATTATGATACAATAATAATATAACCCTATAAAAAAAGGGAGATTTTAGATGAATTATAAAACTGATTTTAAAGGAAAAAAAATCTTAGTAACCGGAGCGGCAGGTTTTATAGGCGCGGCGCTGGTTAAGAAGCTTATGGAGGAATACCCCGGAGCAAAAATAGTCGGAATTGATAATATAAATTCCTATTATGATGTTGCTCTGAAAGAATCAAGGCTTTCGGCACTTGAAGATTTCGAGGATTTTGAGTTTATAAAAGGAGATATTTCGGATAAAGACCTTGTTTTTGATGTGTTCAAAAACAGTAAACCCGATATTGTTGTTAACCTTGCGGCACAAGCAGGTGTGCGCTACTCAATAGATAATCCCGACGTGTATATAAAATCAAATATTATTGGATTTTTCAATATTCTCGAAGCGTGTCGCGCATATCCGCCAATGCATTTGGTTTATGCAAGCTCATCAAGCGTTTACGGTGCAAATACCAAAACTCCGTTTTCGGTAGACGACAAAACCGATACTCCTGTTTCGCTTTATGCGGCTACAAAAAAATCAAACGAGCTTATGGCATATACATATGCAAAGTTATACAAAATACCTGCTACAGGTTTGAGATTTTTCACGGTTTACGGACCTGCCGGAAGGCCCGATATGGCGTATTTTAAATTTACAAACAGCCTTATTAAGGGCGAAACAATTAAAATTTTTAACTACGGTAACTGTAAACGTGATTTTACATATATAGACGATATTACAGACGGTATTGCGGCTGTAATGCAAAAACCGCCGGAGGCGGATAAAAACGGCGCACCACATATGGTTTATAATATTGGCGGCAGTAACCCGGAAAATCTTTTGGAGTTCGTTACGATTTTGCAGGAGGAGCTTGTTTCGGCGGGGATTTTGCCGAAAGATTTTGATTTTGAAGCTCATACAGAGCTTGTTCCCATGCAACCGGGTGATGTTGAGGTAACTTATGCGGATTCTGTGCCGCTTGAACGTGATTTCGGCGTTAAACCGCAAATACGCCTTAGAGAGGGGCTAAGGCGCTTTGCCAAGTGGTATAAAGGATATTATAGAAAGGATTGATATAAACGTATGAAAATAGCAGTAGCCGGAACGGGATATGTGGGGCTCAGCCTTGCCGTGCTTTTGTCACAGAAATATGAAGTTAAGGCGATAGATATAGTACCTGAAAAAGTAGAGCTTATAAATAACAGAAAATCACCTATTCAGGACGAATATATAGAAAAATATCTTGAAGAAAAAGAGCTTAATCTTGAGGCAACTCTTGACCCTGAGAAAGCATATAAAGGAGCAGACTTTATAGTTGTTGCGGCTCCGACAAATTATGACAGCGAAAAGAACTTTTTTGATACAAGCGCTGTTGAAAGCGTGATAGAGCTTGCTTCAAAATATAACAGCGAGGCTATTTTTGTAATAAAATCCACCGTACCGGTAGGATATACGCAGTCGCTCCGTGAAAAAACGGGCAATAAAAAGATAATCTTCAGTCCCGAATTTCTTCGTGAGAGCAAGGCGCTTTACGACAATCTGTATCCAAGCCGAATAATCGTAGGAACGGATATGGCGGACGAAAAGCTTAAAGAGCGTGCCGAAACGTTTGCGGAGCTGCTGAAAAGCTGCGCCTTAAAAGAGGATATAAAAACGCTTATTATGGGCTTTACCGAAGCCGAGGCGGTTAAGCTTTTTGCAAACACATACCTTGCCCTTAGAGTGAGCTATTTTAACGAGCTTGATACATACGCCGAAATGAAAGGGCTTAATACAAGGGAAATAATTGACGGTGTTTGTCTTGACCCGAGAATAGGCGAGCATTACAATAACCCATCTTTCGGCTACGGCGGATATTGTCTTCCAAAGGACTCAAAGCAGCTTCTTGCAAATTATAAGGATGTACCGGAAAATCTGATAGAGGCAATTGTCGAATCAAACAGAACAAGGAAAGATTTTGTTGCCGACAGAGTTCTTAAAAGCGCAGGATATTACAGCGCAAACAGTCAGTGGAGCGAGGATAAAGAAAAAGAGGTTGTTGTGGGAGTTCACAGGCTTA
>CACZWA010000032.1 GCA_902784685.1 uncultured Ruminococcus sp. | reverse complement strand
TTTTATCGGGTTGACAAAGCTCGTTCCCGCGCCGCAGGCGGTACAGGTCTCGGACTTGCAATAGCAAAAGAAATTGCCGAGGCGCATGGCGGAAAAATTTCAGTAACAAGTACGCTCGGCAAAGGTACGGAGTTTACCGTAAATTTACCTGTCCGTAAAGAGGACTAACATATGTTATATAAATTTAAGCTTATTGTAACAGAATTGTAACATAAAAAATGTATAATATATTATAGAAAGAGATAGATATATAAAGATATATTTTTTGATGAAAGGAGCTTTTAAAATGAAGCGCTTTTATAAGATTTTACTTTGCTTAACGCTTGTTTTCAGCTTTGTTATTTCTTTTAACTGCTTTGCCGCAGATCCCGGCATGGTAGGAAATAACGTAATAAGAATTAAAAAACCGGAAACATATACCTCAACCACAAGCCAAAAAGAATATTACATATCGGGTATAACTTCAAGCGGAGTTGTTGTTTCGGTTTACCGCTACAATCCGTTTACCGAGAGCTTTAACCTGCTTTATGTTGACGGCAAAGCCGCCGTTCAGACAGCCGGTGCAAGCGGACTTATAGCACAAAAAATTTACCTTACCGACGGTAATAACCGCATCCGTATAAGGACATATTCTCCGGACGGTACGGTTACTATTCTTGAAGTTAATATTACTTTGAACGTTCTTTCTCTTAACGATATTCAAAACAGTCCTATTGATATAAGAAAAGCCATAGGAGCATAGAAATATTAACCTTAAAATGAACAGAAAAAAAGAACTTTTAAAAAGCACGGTGCTTACTCTGCTTGTTGTGATAAGCATTGTGCTTTTTGCAAATTCATGGGTAAGTGAGTGGACTTACAGCGATAACGAAAACTTAATACAGCACTTTGCGTCCGCTGTCGGAATCGGCGGCTTTTTCCGAGGAGAAGCCGAAATTCCCGACGGCTACGATGTTATTTCTCCTGCTTCGATTATCTATACATCGGGCGCAAAACGCATTATTTTCGATAAGGGGACAGATATGTACGATTCGGTTTACGATGGCATTCTGTCTGTTTTGCTATACGCCTCGTCGCAGTACCCTGTCGAAACGGTAAGCACCGCAGAATGGTATTCGGCACAGAAAACGCAGGGAATATACCTTGATTACGGCATCAACTTGAAACGCAGAGTGCTTGAAAACAGCGTAGGCTTTACTCTGCCGGATAAAATTGACAGCATAGGCTCTGTTGTTCTTACCTCAAACGACAGCGCAACAAATAAGCTTGTTATGTATTTTCATAACGAAAAGACAGACGAATTTTATAAGCTTATAACGCCCGAAAGTGCAAGAGTAATAGAAAAACTGCTTTCCGAGCAGGACGGATACGAAAATATTCCTCTTGCGGACGAGCTTGGCTTTAATACAAGTCCGGGTGACGAAATCGGTCAGCAGCTTATCATAGACGGCAATAACGTTATAAATCTCGAACAACAGTCAATGCCTGCCGCTGTGATTATACCGTCGGAGGACGGTTTTGGCGCTCTCGACAACCACCGTGTAAACTCGCTTTTGTCGCTTTTCGGTATGTCAAAAAGCTCGGCAAAACAGTACGCCGATAGTAGCAGCACTATGTATATTGACACCTACGGTACGCTTCGTTTTGAGGAAGAAGAAGCTTTTCCTGTTATAGAATTCAGCGCCGCAAACGAGAATAAAGGCATTTTATTGCCGACAGACAGCGTAGGCGGCGACCTGCTTTATAACATTGCGCTGAGCGGATATTCAAAAGCACTCGGCGTATCGGAGATTTTTCAGCTTAACATAAGCTCAATGCGGCTTGCTTCCGACCTTACGGGGACAGGAGAAAACGGCTACACTCTTTATATTGATTATCTTTCGGAAGGCAACCCTGTTTTTACGGAAGAAAACGGAAAAGCCGCTCATGCAGTAACGGTACGCTTTAATGCAAACGGTGAGATTGTTTATTTTAGACAAGCGCTGTTTGGCATAACCGCACAGGGCGAGGAAGATGATATTTTAAATGTTCTTGAAGCCGTAAACCGAGTTTACAGTGAGCTTGAAAGCGAAAATAACGCTGTAAATATTAAAAAAATAGCAAAATGCTATAAACTTTCGGGAGGGGAAGCGGCAGGCTGTTGGTATGTTGTTACAGAAGCCGACGACACCATATATACCATAGAAAATGATTAAGGAGCTGAAAAAATGTCCTGGTCACGGGTGAAAACTGTTTTGATTGTGTTTTTTCTCTTTGTTGACGCTTTTTTAATATATAATACCTTTGTGAGAAACCGCCCCGGCACCGACATTTCGGCGCAAACCGTAAGCAACACGGTAAAGGTGCTTGCAAATGCAGGGATAACGGTAAATCCTGATATTATAAAGCAAAAAACGCCGACTTTAAAAAAACCCGAAATATCAAACTCAGTTGACGGCAGACAAAAGCTTGCCGAAAATCTTATGGGCAACGATATAAAAAAGACCGAGAACGGCTTTGAAAGCGATAAAGGCAGGATTGTATTCAATGCTGTTGCTTTTTCGTACGAAAATTTTGACAGCGATGTAAGCCTTAAAGGAATTGAGGAAAAAAATGCAATTGATGTTGCCGCCTCTTATTTAAGCAAGCACGGCTTTGACGTAAAAAGCAGTGCCGTGCGTGACTTTAATGCAGGAGATAACGGCTATTATATTAAATTTGGCAAGGAGATAGACGGATACCCTCTTTACGAAAGCTATCTTGATATATATATTGAAAAGAGCGGCAGGCTTACGAGAGTTGAAGGGTACTGGCCTGAGGTTTACGGACAGTCCGTAAACAGCGGAAAGGTTTCGTGTATTGACAGAACGAAGGTGCTTATAAACCTTCTTTCCGTGCCTGAGCTTAATCTCGATGAAAAAAATGAAGTGGCCGATATTCAGACGGGCTATACCTTGGGAGGACTTCCCGACAGCGACAGCCCGATACTTCTTACGCTCCTTCCTGCATACAGGGTAATTCTCAAAAATGGCGAAAACTATATTTTTGATGCTACAAACGGAGAATTTTTGTATAAATCTTAATATTCTGTTTAAAAATAAAATATTCGGGCGGCAATCTGCCGCCCGAATATTACTGCCCGAATGAAGGCGGAGTTGTTTTGGTATCCGAAAACGGATTTCCGCCGGGAGACGGCTCTGAAAGGCTGAAATACATTTTTGCCGCCTTTGTTGTTCCGAAATCTCTGTTTGAACCTGTTTGCTGAACCTTGTTGAACGCCTCACGGAAAAGTGCGTTGTGAGCTTCTTCACGGTTAAGCAGAAAATCTATAGTTTCTCTTACTTTTTTGTCCTCAATCTGTCTGTACAGGTATTCATAAACCACTTTTGCACGCTGTTCGGACGCAATATTTGAAAGAATATCGGCGCAAAGGTCGCCTGTTACGCTTACATAATCGCCTGTCCACGAATAGCCCGAAGCGTTTACAAGCCCTGGATTAAGCCCGAAAAGCACATGAGTTTGAATTTCGCCTACGGGTACGCTTTTTGCATCAACGTCATGCCCGTTTAAAAGGTTTATTGTCTGCGCAACCATTTCCATATGCCCCAGCTCCTCTGCGGCAATATCAAGAAAAAGGTCTTTAATTTCCTGGTCTTTTATTCTGAAGCTCTGCGACATATACTGCATTGCGGCTTTAAGCTCGCCGTTTGCGCCGCCGAGCTGTTCGTGCATAAGAGCCGCATAATATGGGTTGGGCTTTTCCACACCGACCGGGTGAAAAAGCTGTTTTTCGTGTTTGAACATATTTTTACCTCGCTTTCAATAGTATTAAATCTATTGTAACCGATTTTAAAAAATAAATTCTTTTTTGTTTTTTGCAAATGCTATGCCATATATTTTTTCATTTTAAGAAGCATTTTCTTTTCAAGTCTCGATACCTGCACCTGCGATATTCCGAGCCTGCTTGCGACACTGCTTTGAGTCATATTTTTAAAATATCTTAAAACAAGAATCTGCCTGTCTCTGCCGTCAAGCTTCATAGCGGCTTCCGTCAGACTTATTTTTGTCATAAGCGCTTCGTCAAATCTTGACGAGTCCTCTAAAACGTCTTTAAGCTCGGCGCTACCGTCTGTATATGCAGGGCGGTTAATGGAATCCGGCCGCTCGGTTGCCGTAAGTGCGGCGGCAATTTCTTCTTCCGTGCTTTCAAGCTCGGCGGCAATTTCGCTTAAAAGTGCTTCTCTGCCGTTTTTAACGGCAAGCTCGGAAGCAACTCTGCGTGCTTTTGCGGCAAGCTCACGCACATTTCTGCCTACCTTTAAAGGTCCGTCATCACGAAGGAAGCGCTTTATTTCACCCATTATCATGGGGACTGCGTATGTCGAAAGCGCAAGCCCTCTGCTTAAATCAAAATTTTTAACTGCTTTAATAAGTCCCATTGCTCCGAGCTGAAACAAGTCCTCCGCCTCACAGCCTCTGCCGTAAAAACGCTTTGCAACATCCCAAATAAGTCGCTCGTTGCTTCTTACAATTTCGTCCATGGCAGCGGCGTCACCCGATGCCGCACGCTCAATTAAAGAGATAAGCTTTTCATTCAAAGCTCTCATCCTCTCTTGTGCCGTGCAGTATTTTTGTCATAACCACGGTAGTTCCTACCCCGGGCAGGGATTTCACCTCCACTTCGTCCATAAAGGTTTCCATAACGGTGAAGCCCATTCCGGAGCGTTCTCCGTCGGGATTGCTTGTATAAAGAGGCGTTCTTGCAAGCTCGATATCCTCTATGCCTCGCCCTTTATCGGTCACTCTCACAGTCAGGCTTTTTGAATTTTCGGAAGCTTTTGCCTCACATTCTATGTATGCTATACCGCCCATACCCTTGTAGCCGTGAATTATAACATTTGTTACTGCCTCCGATACGGCGGTTTTTATTTCGGCAAGTTCTTCAAGCGTGGGGTCAAGCCTTGCGGCAAATGCCGCAACGACAACTCTTGCAAAGCTTTCGTTTATGGACTTTGCAGGAAATTCACATTTCATCGTATCTTTCATAATCCTTTTCCTCCTATTTTTCGAGCAGTTTTACCGCACTTTTAATGTTTTCTGTAATACCGACAAGCTTTCCGAGGCCGGAAAGCTGAATGATTTTTTTAATCGGAGCCTTTGCTCCGCATACGCAAAGGTGTCCGCCGTAGTTTTCAATAAGCCGGCATCTGCCCATGATTACGCCAATTCCGGAGCTGTCCATCATTTCAAGCCCCGAAAGGTCAATAATAAGTCCGCTGTAATTTCCGCCAAGGAGCTCCCTGTCCGTTGCCTCACGCAGAGGAGCGGCGTTGTGGTGGTCAAGCTCACCGCTTATTTTCACGACAAGAATTTTGCCGAGAGTTTCAAATTCAAATTTCATTTTTAAGCAAGTCCTTTCATGGTTTCTTTTGTAAAAACACTCATTATTTTATGTTTTCGCTTTAACATCGGGCTTTCCTTTGACAAAGAATGTCGCTTTTTGATAAGTTTTTTACCTTTAACGAGCTTTTTATTCAAAAACCCCTGTTTTTCTCCTTTATTTCCAATATTTTACATTTATGCCCTTGACTTTTTGTGCAATTTGTGATATTATTATTAGGTGATTTAATTGCACAATATTGTATGTCTCGGAAAGGTTAAGGATATAAATGGAATATGATGTTGTTATTGTCGGCGCCGGCCCTGCCGGTATTTTTACTGCACTTGAGCTTCTCAGAAAGGGCAGCCGACAAAAAATAATTATGATAGAAAAGGGCAGTCCCGTTGAAAAAAGGCGCTGTCCCAAAAACAAAACCGGCGAATGTGTGAACTGTAAGCCGTATTGCCATATAACAACAGGCTTTTCGGGTGCAGGCGCTTTTTCGGACGGTAAGCTTTCGCTTAACAGCGAGGTTGGCGGAGATTTGCCGCTTCTGATAGGCGAAAAAAAAGCTCAGGAAACAATTGACTATACCGATAAAATCTATCTTGAATTCGGAGCTGATACCCATGTTGAAGGGCTTGAAAACACCGAAGAGGTTAAAGAAATACGCAAAAGAGCTATACAAGCAGGACTTAAGCTTGTTGATTGTCCTATTCGTCACCTCGGTACGGAAAAAGCGCAGGAGCTTTATTATTCTATCGAGAAGTACCTTTTAGAGCGTGGCGTGGAGATGCTTTTCGGCTATGAATGTACAAACCTTATTATAGATAAAAGCGTATGTAAAGGCGTATATGTATCAAAAGGGGACGAAAACCTTGAAATTTTCGGCAAACACATTGTTGTTGCAACAGGCAGACGCGGCGCAGACTGGCTTGACAAGCTCTGTGCGGAGCATGGCATAGCTCATAATCCCGGTACGGTTGATATAGGCGTGAGGGTTGAAGTGCGAAACGAAATTATGGAAACAGTCAACCGCACCCTTTACGAGTCGAAGCTTATAGGCTATCCGTTGCCCTTTAAAAACAAAGTGCGTACATTTTGCCAAAATCCCGGCGGCTTTGTAAGTCAGGAAAATTATGATAACGACCTTGCCGTTGTAAACGGTCATTCATATAAGGATTTAAAATCAAATAATACCAATCTTGCTATACTTTGTTCGCATAACTTCAATCAGCCGTTTAACCAGCCGATTGAATATGCGCAGAAAGTGGGCGAACTCACAAATATGCTCGGCGCAGGACATATTTTGGTTCAGCGCTACGGCGATATTTTAAACGGAAAACGCACCTGGCAGAAGGAGCTTTCGCAGTCAAACGTCCGCCCGACCCTTCCCGACGCTGTCGCAGGAGATATAACGGCGGCGCTCCCGTACCGTTCCATGGTGAACATTATTAACTTTATTCAGGCTGTGGACCACGTTGTACCGGGCTTTGCCTCGGAAGAAACGCTTCTTTATTCGCCGGAACTCAAGTTTTACAGTAACCGTGTGCGTATGGACGAAAACTTTAAAACAAGCGTTGAGGGCTTGCATTGTCTCGGAGATTCGAGCGGCTGGACAAGAGGACTTATGATGGCTTCCGCAATGGGCGTTTTAATGGGAAGAAAAATATTTGAAGAAAACGGATAACAAAACCGAAAGGAGCTGTTTGGTATGCAGATTAAAGAATCGGCAGAGAACTACCTTGAAGCGATACTTGTTATAAAAAAAGAAAAAGGTTTCGTAAGAAGCGTTGACGTTGCAAATCATCTCGGTTTTACAAAACCGAGCGTGTCGGTTGCCATGAAAACCTTCCGTGAGGAGGGATATATACTTATGGACCCGGGCGGCGGTATTACGCTCACCGAAAAAGGTCTTGAGATTGCCGAGCGTATTTATGAACGGCACGAGGTTATTGCAAAGGCGCTTATGGCGATGGGCGTTTCGGAAGAAACAGCTTATGACGACAGCTGTAAAATCGAACATGACCTTTGTGACGAAAGCTTTGAAAAAATAAAAGAATATCTTAAAAAGGTTAAGGTTATATAAAATATCATAAAAAGGTTAAGGTTATATAAAATATCATAAAAAAACAGCGGTGCAGAAAATGCACTGCTGTTTTTTGTTATTTTAATTAAAAATCGCACGTTCCCGGAGTTCTGGGATAAGGGATAACGTCTCTTATGTTATCAACGCCGGTTACATAAATGAGAAGTCTCTCAAAGCCCATACCAAAGCCTGCGTGGTCACAACCGCCGAATTTGCGAAGGTTAAGATACCAATACATATCCTCGGTTGAAATTCCAAGCTCGTTCATACGGGTAAACAGTCTGTCATAGCGTGCCTCGCGGCGGCTTCCGCCCATAAGCTCGCCTGCTTCGGGAACAAGCAGGTCAACCGCACCGACGGTCTTGCCGTCCTCGTTTTGATACATATAAAACGCCTTAATATCTTTCGGCCAGTCATATACAAAAACAGGAGAGTTAAAATATTCCTCCGTGAGATATTTTTCGTGTTCACGGGCAAGGTCCTCGCCGTATTTCGGCTCAAAAACAAAGTTTTTGCCCGAATTTCTGAGTATGGTTATTGCCTCCTCGTGGGTAACTCTTGCAACATCGCTTTTTATGAGCCTATTCATTCTCTCTCTTAAAGGAAGCTTTGTGTAGCCTTCAAGGAAAGCAAGCTCATCGTCCGCTTTTTCGAGAATATATTTAACAACCTCTTTAAGAAATTCTTCTTCAATATCCATAAGACCGTCGAGGTCGCAAAAAGCAATTTCGGGCTCTATCATCCAAAATTCCGCAGCGTGAGTTTTGGTGTTTGAGTTTTCGGCACGGAAGGTAGGGCCGAAAGTATAAATTCTGTTGAAAGCAAGCGCAAAGGTTTCGCCCTCAAGCTGACCGGTAACCGCAAGCGAAGCGTGCTTGCCGAAAAAGTCGTCCTGCGGCTCTTTTTTCTTGCCGTCAAACGGGTTAAACGCCGTAACGCTGAAGGTATTTCCTGCTCCCTCTGCGTCATTTGAGGTTATGAGGGGAGTATGTACATATACATAGCCGTTTTTCTGAAAATATTCGTGAATTGCCATTGCCGCAAGACTTCGCACACGGAAAACCGCCTGGAAAAGTCTTGTTCTTGGGCGCAGATAGCCGATTTCTCTCAAAAACTCAATAGAGTGGCGTTTCGGCTGAAGCGGATAGTCCTCAGGGCAATCGCCGAGAAGCTCAAGCGAGGAAATTGCAAACTCAATGCCGTCCTTGCTGTACTCGGTTTTGCGAAGTTCGCCCTCCGCCTTTATTGCGCTGCCGATATGAAACGCCTGAATCTCGTCAAACTTCGGAGTGTTTTCATCATAAACAAGCTGCATAGACTTAAAGCAAGTTCCGTCAAAAAAGTCTATAAAGCCCATATTTTTCTGTTTTCTGTGGTTTCTTATCCAGCCGAAAAGAGTAACCTTTTTCCCGGTAAAAGCCTCTAAATCGGCATAAATATCTTTAAGAAACATTTCTGATTCCTTCTTTCGTATATTCGCAAGGAAGCCCTTTGCATAAAAAGTTTTACACAAAGGACTTCCTTTAAAAACATTATTAGAGCTTATAATTATTTAATATAAGCTTTGAGTGCCTCTGCAAATTTTTTAGCGTCGTCGCTGTCGCTGTGAATTTCAATAGTTATGGGTTTGCTTAAATCAAGGCTAAATATACCCATAATGGACTTTGCATCAACGACATATCTGCCGGAGGCAAGATCAACGTCGAAGTCATACTTGTTTACAAGGTTAACAAATTCCTTCACATCATTGATAGAGCATAAATTGATTTTAAAAGCGTCCATGTTTAAAATCCTCCTTTTATAAAATTATATATTTCTAACCATATTTTAGCACATTTTTTATGAATAGTCAACCTTTTAAACAACTTTTTCGGTATTTTTTTAATGTTTTTGGCGTTAAAACTTGACGAAATACGCTTTTTATGCTAAAATAGTGATAAGATTTTCATGAAAGGAGCGGGAAATATGTCTAAATCAGTCGCATTTTATACCCTCGGCTGTAAAGTAAATCAGTACGAAACCGAGGCAATAATGCAAAAATTCAAAGAGTCGGGCTACGGCATTTGCAGTTTTGATGAGCCGGCTGACGTGTATGTTATAAATACCTGCTCCGTTACGGCGCTTGCCGACAGAAAATCACGCACGCAGATGCGCAAGGCAAAAAAGCTTAATCCGAGCGCTGTTGTTGCAGTGTGCGGCTGTTATGCTCAGACTCATCCTGAGCAGATTAAAAAGATACCAGAGGTAGATATTGTAATCGGTACGGCAGGAAAAGAAAAGCTTGTCGAGCTTGTTGAAGCCTTCGGACAAGAGAAAATCTTTGAGATAAACGATATAATGCAGGAAAAAAGCTTTGAAGAAACCTTTGTTTCGTGCCACACAGATAAAACAAGGGCTTTTATGAAAATTCAGGACGGTTGCGACAATTACTGCGCTTACTGCATTATCCCATACGCAAGAGGGCATATAAGAAGCCGCAGTATGGAAAATATAAAAAAAGAGGCCGAAAAATTTGTCGAAAACGGCTACAAGGAAATTGTGCTGACAGGTATTCATCTTACTTCATACGGCAGAGAAACGGGAAACAGCAGTATTCTTGACGTTATTAAAATGCTTCACGAAATAGACGGGCTAAAACGCATACGTTTAGGCTCGCTTGAAATGAACGATAAGCTCACGGAGCTTGCAAAGTGCGCAGGTGAGCTTCCGAAGCTTTGCAATCATTTCCATGTTTCGCTCCAGAGCGGCTGTGACGAAACTCTCAGGCGAATGGGCAGACACTACACAGCCGAGGAGTTTTATTCGGGCATATATCTTCTTAAAAAGGCGTTCCCGAATGCCGCCGTAACAACGGATATAATGGT
>CACZWA010000031.1 GCA_902784685.1 uncultured Ruminococcus sp. | reverse complement strand
TCATAGATTTGGGTCCTGCCCCAAAAGTACAACCTTAACATCGTCATAATCGGTAAGTCTCAGCGAGTTAAAAATGCAGTCCTTCGGTGGATAAACTGTTTTTGCAGCATATTCGTTATCCACAAAAGCCATTAGATTTTTAAAATAGTCTTTTTCGGTTTCGGGAGCTAAAACTTTGTCCCAGCCTGTATTAAACATTATAATCACTCCGGTTTTCTGTAAAAGATAACAGCCATACTGCCGCAACCGACATTAATTCCTACTGTCGGACCTATGTAGGAAATGCCGTTTACCGTAACGCCGAGATTTTCTTCGAGCGCCTTTTTAAGCTCCTCGGCTTTTTCGGGTACGTCAGCATAAACAATCCATATTTCCTCTGCGTCTTTTATGCCTCTTTCTTCGGTGATTGAAATAAGCTTCGGAATAACTTTTTTACTGCCCCTTACCTTGTCGATATATTCAACAAGACCGTCCTCAATGGAAAGTATCGGCTTAATATCAAGTATGCTTGCAACTGTCGCAACGGAGGGTTTTACTCTGCCGCCGCTTTTAAGATATTTTATATCGTCAACCGCAAGAATTGCCGCCTGACCGCTTAAAAAAGAATATACTCTGTCGAGAATTTCCTGCTTTTCTGCGCCGTTTTCTGCCATTTCAGCCGCAATTTCAACAGCTCTGCCGTACATAAAGCAGTACGACATTGTATCGACAACTTCAACATCAAGGCTTATGCCGTCGTCGTGCAACATATTTGCCGCAAGATTGGCATTGTTGTATGTACCGCTGCCGACTTTGGAAAGCGTAAAGCATAAAACCGTGTCAAAGCCCTCGTCTGCCGCTTCTTTATACGCATCGTAAAAAACAGTCGGGCTTATCTGCGAGGTTTTTGGAATTTCTTTTTCGCCGGCAAGCTTTTTATAAAACTCCTCGAATTTTATATCGAAATAGTCACGGTACTGCTCATCTCCGAAATAGAGATTTATCGGAAGCACCTTTATGCCGTATTTTTCTATTGATTCATAGCGAATATCGGCGGTTGAGTCGGATATAATTTTGATTTTTGACATTATTATCAAATCCTTTCTTAAAGTGAAAACCAGGCTCTTAAAACGTGCCAAAATGCCTGAAAAATGTTCATTTTCTTAATTTTTACAGCGGTTACGGCATCGGCAGACGCCACAACGGTATCGCCTATAGAATATTTTATTTTGCCGACAACCGTGCCTTCGGGTATCGGCGCCGTTAGCTTTTCGTCTATTTCAAGCTCGGTTTTTATTTCGCCCGAATGAGAGGAGGGAATATACACAAAAACATCTTTTTTTGCATTAAGGGGAACAGTCTGTTTGTTACCTCGTATAACCTCGGCATATACCGGGTTTCCTTCATCATCCGAAAGTGCGCCTTTTCCCTGAACTTTAATAAGAGAAAAATCAGAAAAAGCATATTCAAAAAGGTATTTTGCTTCGTTAAATCTGTCTGCGCTTGTAGGAGCGCCGAGAAGCACGGCAATAAGCTTTGTGCCGTTTTTTTCTGCGGTTGCGGCAAGGCAGTAGCCTGCGCCGTCTGTTGTACCGGTTTTAAGACCGGTTGCATATTCGTAGTTGGAAAGCAGATTATTGGTGTTTGTCAGAGGAAACGAGCCGTTTCTGAGCGTATCGGAAACGGTGGCGGCGTGCTGCATTATGCGAGGGTGTTTAAGCATAATTTCTCTTGCAAGCACAGAAATATCACGGGCGGTTGAGTAGTGACCGTCCGCGTCAAGCCCCGATGCAGTTACGTAATGTGTGTTTTTAAGTCCGAGCTTTTCGGCACGCTCATTCATAAGCTTGACAAAAGCTTCCTCACTGCCTGAAATATGCTCAGCAAGGGCAACAGCCGCATCATTTGCACTTGGGATTGATATGCTTTTCAAAATATCGTCAAGCGTCATTTCTTCGCCTTCGTCAAGATAAACCCTGCTGCCTTCGGTGGCTTTTGCGGTGGCTGTTCCGGTGACAATCTCATCAAGCGAGAGCTTGCCTTCTTCGATATATTCGTCAGCAATCAAAAGCACCATAAGCTTTGTTATACTCGCCATGGGCAAATGCTCGTCGGCTTTTTCTTCAATCACCACAGTGCCTGTTTCTGCTTCGGTAAGAATAAACGAGACTGAATCAAAAGCGGAGGGGTTAAGCTTGCAGAACGGCGAGGTTTCGGCGCATACAGCAGAGCATAGCGTTAAAACTAAAACTAATACAAGAACAAGGCTTTTTTTCATTTTTAGGTTACCTCCGTTTTAAAATTCAATTACTACGCCGGCTTTTGAAAGCGAAGTGGATATTGTTTTATATTTTATTCCGAAAAAGTCGAGTACGACATCGACCGGAATCATAGGCGTGCCACGCACTATCATGCCGTTGTCGGCGTCAGCCGCACAGGAAAAATCAAATTTTTTGCCGAATTTGTCACAAATATAGCCCGTGTAGGAATTTGAATATCCGTAAATGCTGTCGTCGGTGCTTACATACGAATAGTAGTCGCTTGTGGGAATTTTGACGTAGTTTGTAAAAAATCCTTCATAAATATCTCCGTCCGATACTTTAAAAACATCAAAATCGGTTTCATAAGCTTCGAGAATTTTAACCATTCCGTTTACGGTAAGATAAATAATACCGTTGTCCTTAACCGCAGGACGACCTGTATCCGCAACAGGGAAGAGCTGTCCGCCGCTTGTTCTTATGCAGGTGAAGCTGTAATCCCAATAGGAAAACGGGTCAACATAGTTCATGCCGTTTGAACGCTGTACCTGGTGGCTTTTTAGCCTTAAAAGCATTGCCACCGCCTCGGCACGGGTCATATAAGAGTACGGCATAAGCTCACGCTTTTCGTTGCCGTAAATTATTCCGTGGGCTACGCAAGAGTAGGTTGAAACAACATATGTGTCGTTAAATATATCATATGCGTCAACATAGGTTTCAAGACCTAAACGGGCTTTGGAGGTTATATCCGCCGTAAGCTCGTGGTGAGGCGCAAGTTTAAGCGCTTCGAGCGAGTTTGAAAAAAGCACGGAAGCAATAATTCTTATTGCAGGTGTTTCGTAAAAACCTTCAAGCTCCGAAGGGTCAAAACTGTTTAAAATTCCGCAGTCAAACGCCGCCTGCGCATACGGCTTGTACCAGTCGTCGCTGTCGGTTATTTCGGGTCTTGAGCCGGTTACAAGCGGCACAAGCATTGACAAAAGCTCCGAAAGAGTTATAGGCTCGTCGGGCGCAAAAGAGCCGTCCGGGAAACCGTTTATAAGCCCAAGTGATGCGGCTGTTTCAATCGACTGCTTTGCCCAGTGACCGGAAAGGTCGCTGAAAGCGTCTGCACTGACAAAACAACTCGGAATCAGCGTAAATAACATCAAAAAAGCCAATAGCTTTATTATTTTAAAAGACCTCATTTTTATCTCTCCGATGTAAAAATATATACATATATATTATAAAGTAAACATAAGGCTTTGTCAATATCAAAAATTTGCAAAAATAAAAAACGGCGCACAAGGCAAACCTTGCGCACCATATGAAAAGCTGAATTTTACTCCCACTCTATTGTACCTGTGGGCTTAGGAGTGAGGTCATAAAGCACACGGTTTACGCCTTTAACCTCGCTTGTAATTCTTTGAGTTATATGCTGAAGAAGGGCAAACGGAACGTCCTCAACCGTTGCGGTCATGGCATCACGGGTATTTACGGCACGGATAATAACGGGCCAATCATAGCTGCGTTTGCCGTCGATAACGCCTGTTGATTTAAAATCGGGAACAATCGTAAAATACTGCCATACCTTGCCTTCAAGACCATTTTTGGCAAATTCCTCACGGAGTATCGCATCAGATTCACGCACAGCCTCAAGCCTGTCACGGGTTATAGCGCCAATACAGCGCACACCAAGCCCCGGGCCGGGGAACGGCTGGCGGTAAACCATATTTTTAGGCAAGCCGAGAGCATCGCCGACTGCTCTTACTTCGTCCTTGAACAGGAGTTTTAACGGCTCGACAAGCTCAAATTTAAAGTCATCGGGAAGTCCGCCGACATTGTGATGAGCCTTTACGGGGCCGCTTTCCAAAATATCGGGATATATAGTACCCTGTGCAAGAAAGTCAATACCTTCAAGCTTTCTTGCTTCTTCTTCAAAAACTCTTATAAATTCTGCGCCTATTATTTTACGTTTCTTTTCCGGCTCAGCAACGCCTTCAAGTTTGTTTAAGAAACGGTCTACGGCGTCAACGTATATAAGATTTGCGTCCATCTGTCCACGGAACACTTCAACCACCTGTTCAGGTTCGCCTTTGCGAAGAAGCCCGTGGTTAACGTGTACACAAACGAGCTGTTTGCCGACAGCTTTTATAAGAAGCGCCGCAACAACAGACGAGTCAACACCGCCTGACAGCGCCAAAAGCACTTTTTTGTTTCCTATCTGCTCACGAAGCTCGGCAATTTTTTCTTCAATAAATGCATTTGCGAGTTCGGGAGTTGTAATTCTTTCCATTGTTTCGGGACGAACATTGTTTGACATACTTATACCTCCATTTTTCTGATAATATTACATTTAATATAATACCACATTTTGACAAAAAAAGCAAGTGGAATGTGTTTATTGTGGCAGAAAAACATAAAAAAATTTATCTCAACAAATAGGTATTAAAATAATAGATAATGAAGAACAAAATCCCGCCCTTACAGGCAGGATTTTATTTTGGTGCGGATGACAGGGGTCGAACCTGCACGCCTTGCAGCACAAGAACCTAAATCTTGCGTGTATGCCAATTTCACCACATCCGCATATTTACAATATTTATTATTATAACACATAAAGCAAAAATAATCAAGTGCTATTTTTGCTTTATGTGCCAAACACTCAAAATCAATAAAAAGTTGCGACTTCCTGTTCGGGCATCTCGGCTTTTTCGATTGAAATACAGTTAAGTATAGGCCCTTTTTTGCCGTTATAGGCGGCGTGAGTGCCTTCGGAAATTTTCGCAGTAAGCATAACCCAGTCACGACTTTTAAGGTCGGGCTTTTCTTTTGCTACGCAGACAATTCCTTTAAAGGATATATCTTCAACACAGCAAGTCATAACGTGCCTTCCTATAATAAAGCTGTTTTGAGGGATATTCTTATTTACGCCGACAATACCTTTAAACTTTACGGTTTTACCCTGATATTTTTCGGGTTCTTCGGCAAAATCTCTGAACCAGATTGCAAAATCACGGTCGGCAATTTCAATTATGGGAGCCTCAATGTCAAAGGGCAGCGGGTCTTCCATTTCGTCATACATAACGTTTCCGTTTTTATCCTCATAAATTATATCCGTTCTGCGGCTGATTCCTCTTACAATTTTATGGAGTGTTTCCTGGTTTATATCGGGATTCCAACGGTTAAAAACAACAAGCTCACAACTGTTAAGTTTATCTACAACAAGGTTGCGCATATTTGCATTGTAAAACTCATAGTTTCTGCTGTCCGCAAAGGTTATTTCCTGATAAATCAGCCAGTTTTCCGGCATTGCATCAAAAAGCACATTTAAAAGCCACATACCGTTATATTCAATAAGTACACGTTGCGGTTTATATTTCATTTCCCAAGCGGCAAATTTTTGCGGTGTAAGCACATCTGCGCTGTCAACGTTTACAAAAGCAACGTTTTTTTCGGCAAAGCGTGATTCATCATATTCTTCTTCGCCCTCTTCGCAGACGATAATAAGCGTCTTTTCACCGGTTTTAAACCGCTCATCTTCAAGAGTTTCCTGAATAAATTTAGTTTTTCCCGACTCCAAAAAGCCGGTAAAAAGATATACGGGTATTTCCATGGCAAATCTCCTTATTTTTATGCCTCAATTCCAAAGAGCTTTGCGATTTCATGCTCTTTAATTTCCGCACCGATAACGCAAATTCTTCCTGTTATATCGGCGCTTCCGGAGCGTACATCCGGCTCGGCGGGGATATAGTCAAAGTGAATCCAGCTTCCGTCGGCTGCTTCGACAATACCTTTTGCACGAAGAATTGTTCCGAATTTTTCGGCGTTATCAAGCTCTTTTAGAATATTTGTTATCTGTTCTTTGGTGAATTTATGTGTTGTTTCAACGCCCCAGCTTTCGTCTGCATGATGGTGATGATGTTCATGCTCGTGGTCATGATGATGTTCATGCTCGTGGTCGTGGTGATGTTCATGCTCGTGGTCATGATGATGTTCGTGTTCGTGGTGATGCTCATGCTCATCGTGATCATGGTGATGTTCGTGGTCATGGTCGTGATGATGACCGCATACGGGGCAGATATCCTCCTCGTTTTCGAGCTGTTTTAAAACAGCGTCAAGGCCGCTCTTTCTCTCCATTGCGTCAACAAGCTGCGCTCCTGTAAGCTTATCCCAGGGAGTTGTAACAATTATTGCGTTTTCGTTATGCTCACGCAGAAGCTTTACGCAAGTGTCGATTTTCTCGTCTGAAATACCGTCGGTATGGCTGAGAACAATGCAACCGGCGTGCTCAATTTGATCTCCGAAAAACTCGCCAAAGTTTTTCATATACATTTTACACTTGTTTGCATCGGCAACTGTTGTAAAACCGTTGAGAACTGCGCCGTGTTCGGCTGCGCCCTGAACCGCACGGATAACATCGCTGAGTTTGCCTACGCCGGAGGGTTCAATAAGGATTCTGTCGGGTTTAAGCTCACTAAGCACCTTTTTAAGGGCTTCACCGAAATCTCCGACGAGACTGCAACAAATACAGCCTGAGTTCATTTCGGTTATTTCAATTCCGGCGTCTTTTAAAAAGCCGCCGTCAATGCCGATTTCGCCAAATTCATTTTCTATTAAAACTACTTTTTCGCCCTTGTAGGCTTCTTCAATAAGCTTTTTAATAAGAGTGGTTTTACCTGCTCCCAAAAAGCCCGAAAAAATGTCAATTTTTGTCATTGTATATCATTCCTTGTCATTATATTTTCGCTATTAAGTCTGCGGCACCCTTTAAATATTCGCCGCTCACACTTTCAATTTTTCCTTCGTCACAAGCCTTTGCGGTTTCGGGGTCGATAGGAAGCTTTGCAAGAACAGGCACGCCGTATTCTTTTGCAAGCTCGTCGATGTGACTTTCTCCGAATATTTTAATTTCCTTTCCGCAGTCGGGGCAAACGGCATAGCTCATATTTTCAACAAAACCGAGAATTGGTATGTTCATGGCATTTGCCATTTTAACCGCCTTTTCGACAATCATCTTAACAAGCTCCTGAGGCGAGGTGACGATTATTATTCCGTCAAGAGGGATAGACTGGAACACCGTAAGCGGTACATCGCCTGTGCCGGGAGGCATATCGACAAACATAAAGTCAACATCGGTCCAAACGCAGTCGGTCCAAAATTGCTTTACGAGGTTTGAAATCATCGAACCCCTCCAAAGTATCGGGTCGCTGTCGTTATCAAGCAGAAGGTTTGCGGACATAATCTGCGTTCCGCCTTCCGAAACAGAAGCAAGAAGAGCGTTCCGTAACATCTGCATCAAGAACAGCTGTTTTAAAGCCCTGCCTCTGAAGAAGCACGGCAAGAGTTGAGGTAACGAGAGATTTTCCCACGCCGCCTTTACCGCTGACAACGCCTATAACTTTTTTTACGGAGCTTAGCTCGTGCGGTTTTTCGAGCATACTTTTAGCACCGTCTTTTTTTGAAGAACAGTTTGCAGAGCAAGTACTGCAATCATGTGTACATTCTTCAGCCATATATATCAGATTCCTTTCGATAATTATTTTAAATCAACATAAAATATTATACCCCTTTTTTAACCAAAAGTCAACCAAATAATTAAATAAGAAGAAATATATTTTTAAATATATAAAATTTAGTTGACATAAGCTGTTGTTTATGATAAAATAAAATCAGTGAATTGGTGAAAGGATGTTTATGTTAACATAAATGTGACAAAAATGGCACGTCCCCATTGTCACAAAAGGGTGACTTAATGTTCTTTGCACATAGAGCCACAGGAGAAGTATATCATGCTACTATTATTAACAATATTACAGATAACGAAATTAAATATGAAGCACATACTTCGGAGCGTGATTGCGAAACATATAATAAAGGGGAGCATATATATGGCTCATCAAATGTTTATGCAAAATGGTACATAGAAAAGAAAAATGGAAATTGGGAAGTAGTAAAAGTTAAAGAAAAACCGTAAAAGGGACGCTGTACAATTACGAGGTGTCAAGAGAACCGTCCACTTGACAACTGGATATAGGCAACGGCGAGTTGCTTGTTTTACAAATGTTTTTGAAGTATAATCAGTAATGAGGAGGTGTTTGTATGAACACAAAAGATATATTGTACGAACTCAGAACTAAGAATGGTTTGACACAGGATGAGCTTGCTGAAAAGGTTTTTGTAACTCGACAGGCGATTTCACGTTGGGAAAACGGCGAAACGGTGCCTAATACAGAAACACTAAAATTACTATCAAAGCTTTTCAATGTTTCCATTAATACCTTGCTTGGATCACCGCACCAGTTGATATGTCAGTGCTGTGGAATGCCGCTTGAAGACGAAATCATCGGTAGGAATGAAGATGGAACGCTAAATGAAGATTATTGCAAATGGTGCTATGCCGATGGGACATACACATACAGTGATATGAATGACCTTATTGATGTATGTGTCGTACACATGGTAAATGAAAACTTTACAGAAGAACAAGCGCGTTCTTATTTGAAACAGACGTTACCCAAGCTGGATTACTGGAAAAGATACGAGGAACTTAGTGACAATGGACAATTTGAAAAATTCAAGAAGCAGCTGATCAATGAAATAAATGGTCTTAACATTGAAGGTATGCCCAAGGTCGAAAAACTTAATGCACTTGTCGGCAGGTTTGTTAATCTTGAATATCGGCTTCCGAGTGGAGCAGATGTAAAATTTTTGGACGACCAGACAACCTATTTGGGAATCCAGTTGGAACCTTTGTTCGGTGGGGAACGATGTTTTGGTGTTCTTGCAAATATGGATTTCATCCTGATAAGCACTTATGAGGCAGAGGGAGCAAATCCCGAACTTGTTCTTTTTAAAAAGAGATAAATTCAAGTTTGTTAGGATGTCAAGGGGACGGTTCTGTTGACACCCCTTGACACACATAGATTTCTTTATTGATAATATTTGATAGGAAACAAATATTTTTAACAATACATACTGTTGTCTTTATGATGTTGTATAATTGTACACAAGAGGTGTTGAATGTGAAAAAAGTTAAATATGCAGTTCATCCGCAGACAGGGAAAATGACGAAATTTGAAATAATTGACACAGTATTTACATACGGTCTTTCTGACAAGGAAAAGGGTATTGTAGAGAAGAATCTGCCCAATTCAGAAATTGAAGTTTATGATTGTACCGATTGCTTTACGGATGTAATCGCTATAGGTAACCCAATTGCAATAATAATTAACCCTGACTCCATTGTTGCAGACGATTTGGATTTGATTAATTGGTATTACAAAGATTTTAACGGAGCATATTCGGAAAAAATCATTTTTACAAAACAAAGCGATAAAACCAATTCGCTTGAGAATTATGTGAAATTTATTGCTTTCTCAAGCGAGTTTGAATTTGAAAACAAGCTGAAATATTTGTTGTTGGAATCAGGCAACAAAAAGAAAAAGGTTGACAATTATTCGGATACTATAGCGCAGACAATTCGAGTTTTGGCGGAAATCAGAAAGCATGACGGAATTACAACAGCAAAGCTTGCTGAAATAGTAGAGAGAACGCCGAGAACTGTTGCGAGATATATAAATAACCTTGAGTGTGCCGGTGAACTGATTATGTACGATAAGAAAAAAGGTTGGTCGCTCCCTGAAGGAAAATCAATACTATGGGGTGATTTTTAGTGATAGATAACGAAATTAAAAACAGACTAAAAGGATTTATATAAATGAATATCATAATACATAGGGGAACTCATCAAATTGGCGGTTGTGCTACTGAATACAGAACAAAAAACACGAGAATATTCATAGACTTTGGAGCAGAACTTGATAGCAAAAACGCAAGACCATTTGATATTGAAGGTATTACAAAAGGTAAAACAAACTGCGATGCGGTTTTCTTTACACATTATCACGGGGATCATATGGGGTTACTTGATACAATAAATAAAGACATCCCGCTTTATATGGGCGTTGCATCAAAAGAAATTGCCCAAATTCTTAATAAAAGATTAAGTAAATCACCGCATGTCAAATCGTATAATGTTGATAGAATAGACAGCATTCTTACCTTTGAAGTTCTTAAGCCTATTATGATAGGGGATATAAAAATAACTCCATACATGGTTGACCATTCAGCTTATGATGCATATATGTTCAAGATTGAAGCGGACGGAAAAGTTGTGCTGCATACAGGAGATTTCAGAACTCATGGGTTCCGAGGTAAAGGTGTAAAACCAACGCTTGAAAAGAATGTTGGAAAGGTTGATGTCCTTGTTTGTGAAGGTACTACTTTAAGCAGAACCGAAGCAAGATGCGAAACAGAGTATGAGCTTAAAAACAGAATTAAACCAATACTTGAAGAAAACAAGTATGTATTTGTTGTTTGTTCATCAACAAATATTGACAGACTCGCCGGTATTTGCTCTGTAATACCAATAGGCAAGTATTGTATATGCGATAATTATCAATTATCTGTAATGGAATATGTAAGAAAGCATGCAGGTCATAAAAGCTCCCTGTATAGATTCAGTAAAGCAAAATATTACCGTGAAAATCTTGACGAAAAGATGAATGGCAGCGGATTTTGTATGTTTGTAAGGTGTGGCAATCCTGAACATAAGAAAGTTATGGAAATGTATAAGGATAAAAATCCTGTAGTCATATATTCGATGTGGAAGGGCTATCTTGAGCAGGACAATATAAAGAGATTCCTTGATGGATACAAAAGGCTTGATATGCATACAAGCGGTCATGCAGATAGTGACGCAATCAAGATGGTAACTGACATAACCCAACCTGAGACTGTGATTCCCATGCATACAGAGGTGCCGGAAGCGTTTGAAAAACTTGTAGGCAAAGACAAATTAATGATATTGAAGGATGGAGAAATATACAATTTAGGAGTATGAAAATATGAATTATGATTTATTTTATAAAAGCATCAATACTACAAATACAGAGGATGTTATAAAAAACTTAAATTATGAGGATATTCAAAATGAGGATAACTATACAAAAAGCGAGAGAGCAGATTTTACTGTTGCATCTCATTATAAAAACGATATGAACCAAATTTATGAAGGCTATATGGAAGCTAAAAGTAAAAGCATATTCAGGCGTGAGGAATGGATTTGCAAATTACTGTTTGGCAAAACCTTTAATTCATTAGGGAAGATTGTAGATTATCAAGTGCCGCTTAAATCAGAAAAAACGGATGATGGCAAAGGCAAGATTGACTTGCTTTCTTTTAACAGCAAGACTCAAACAGCATATATTATTGAGGTGAAGATAGATACAAGTACGGAAAGCCCGCTAAAAGCATTTTTAGAAGTAAATACATATTTTCATCAGCTACCCGATTATTTTCTTAAAAAATCAAAAGCATTGGGTGCAAAACAACTAAAAAAAGCAGTTTTAATTTGCTATGACAGCGAAACAGCAGATAGAAAAGGTTATATAGTCAACAAGCTACTTTTAGGTGCAGATGACTATAATGCCGTTATAAACAGCTTAGATATTGAACTATACAAGGCAACTCTTGATGATAGTTGCAAAGAAAAAGTAACCGATATTTCAAAATGGCATTTAAAAAGAGTTGGACTTGGGGTCTCAAGGGGACGGTTCTGTTGACACCCCTTGACACATACAATTACAGTCCTATTTTAAATGCATTTGATGACTTTAAGTTTAAATAATATAGTTTGAGGTGAAAAAATGAGTTTTTATATATTGTTTCAAACAAGCGATATCATATTAAAAGCCTGCATAGGTGATTACGAAAATATTATTTTGGACATTAAAACAAAAAATTATTGGGGCAGAGGTGAATTTTGTATTCCGACTCAAAATATATTGGAGCATATACAAAGTTTGACATTAATCATAAATTCATTGAATGGAAATTATAAAATATCAGACATGGATTCCGATGCTCATTTGAGTTTCGATATGAAACTGTACGGAAAATTAACAGTATCAGGGCAAATAGGAGGCACTCACACGAATAATTGCTTGATTTTTGAATTTGAAGCAGATCAAACTCTTTTACAAAACATAGTTTTATTTTTAAAAAGAGTTATTAATTATCGTGACAGAGGAGATTCATGAGAAAGGGGTGTCAAGGGGACGGTTCTGTTGACACCCTACATTTACGGTTTGCTTTCCGAAACCTGTCAGGGCGATTCAAGAGCATATTCCTATGACGATTTCGGACGAATGACAAGCAGCTCATCTACCCATAATGAGTCAACGTGACAGTGAGACAATGCCATTTTTGTCACATTTTCGTGCGGCAGATTGCCGCCCCTACAATTCTATAAAATATATTTTTTTGCAACATAAACAATTGACTTTTTATTACGAATATTATATAATATTACATATAATTCTTTTTTTGGAGGATAACAAAATGATAAATACATCAATATCATTGGGCAAAGCCCGTCTTTCGGTAAAAACTCAAACCTTGGCGGCTCTTGCGGCAATTGTTGCCGCTGTGGCGCTTCCGCAGGTTTTTCATGTTATGGGTGCGGCGAGCGGTCTCGGAACGGCGCTCGGAGAAGCGTTTTTGCCAATGCATCTTCCGATAATTCTTGTAGGTCTGCTGGCAGGTGCATATGCAGGTGCGGCGGCTGGACTTGTTTCGCCGCTTATAAGCTTTGCTCTTACAGGTATGCCGAGTGCGGCTATGCTTCCGTTTATGATGGTTGAGCTTTGCATTTACGGTCTTATCGCAGGACTTTTAAGAAATGTAAAAATGAATACGCTTTTAAAGGTACTTATTTCACAGCTTGCAGGACGTTTTGTGCGTGCGGCAGTTATAATTTTTGCGGTTTATGTGCTTAAAAACACTCCTATAAACCCTGCAATGATTTTTACAAGCGTATATAAAGGAATATTCGGTCTGGCGCTGCAATGGGCGCTCATACCGCTTATTATTTACAGAGTGGAAAACGGCAATGAAAACTAATCTTGAAAAGGCAAAAGAAATTCTTAAAAACGGCGATTATACGCTTGTACTATGTCGAGGTGATGAGGTTATAACCTCGAAAGAGCGTGGCGTGAAGCCGCTTATGGGGCTATATGAAAAAGGGCAAAGTCTTTCGGGCTTCAGCGCCGCCGATAAGGTGGTCGGCAAAGCCGCCGCTTTTCTCTACGTTCTGCTTGATATTGACGAAGTATATGCGTGCGTTTTGAGCGAAAGAGCAAAACAGGTGCTTGAAAGTGCCAGGATTAAGGCAGAGTGCGACTGCACTGTTCCGTCAATAAAAAACCGCATGGGTACAGGAATGTGCCCCATGGAGCAGGCCGTATGGGATATTAGCTCGCCCGAAAAGGCGTATGAGGCAATAATGGGAAGGCTTGAAGAAATGAAAAAGGCATGTAAAAAGCAGTAGCGGAGAAGTCTTTACAAAAACATAAATTTAAAAAATTTTCGAACCGGCAAAGCTAAAAAAGTGACTTTGTCGGTCTTACTTTTTTCGGCGGCGTGAAAAATAATTGACATTTTAATAAAAAAACTTTGACTTTTTGCAAGTTTTATGTTAAAATATATATGTAGGATTATTTTGTCTTTACATATTTGAAAGCGTTGGTGGTAATCTTGTATAATATTGGCGATAAGGTGCTTTACCCAATGCACGGTGCCGGAATAATTGAAAAAATTGAAACGCAGGAAATTCTCGGACAGCAGAAAGAATACTATGTCCTGAAAATGCCTATGGACGGAATGAAGGTTAAGATTCCTGTTGATAATGCTGACGCAATAGGCGTAAGAAGCATTGTGAATACCGATGAAGCCGATGCCGTACTTGAATTTATTAAGGGGTATGAGGGCGAGTTTAATTCAAATTGGAACAAACGCTACCGTGAAAATATTGCGCATATAAAAAGCGGCGATATTTACGAGGTTGCAGGCGTTGTAAAAATGCTTATGTGCCGTGATAAAGAGCGCTCGCTTTCATCGGGTGAAAGGAAAATGCTTGTCAGCGCAAAACAAATTCTTATTTCCGAAATTATGCTTTCAAGAAATATTTCCGCCAAAAAAGTTGAAGGTGAGCTTGAAGAAATAATTGACCGTGCGGTCGGAAAGTAGGGCGTTATGGTTTACGCGGCAATTGCGGCAGGCGGCGCAGGACTTAGAATGGGTACGGAGCTTCCGAAACAGTTTCTTGAACTTAACGGAAAGCCTATTCTTATTTATACGCTTGAACGTTTTGTGGGTCTTACGGACAAGGTATTTTTGGGGATTGCAAAGGAGCAAAAAGCTTTGACCGAAGAACTTTTAAAAGATTACGGACTTTCGGAGAAGGTCGTTATTACGCCGGGCGGTATAAACCGCATGGAAACAATTTATAATATACTTAAAGATATTGAGGCGAAATGCTCTGTGACCGACAATGATATTGTCATTACTCACGACGCTGTTCGCCCTTTTGTAAGTAATAGGGTAATAGAGGAAAATATTGAAAAATGCCGCCAATTCGGTGCGGCAGGCACTTTTGTTAAAACGGTTGATACGGTTTGCATATCGGAAAGCGGTGAATATGTTTCTGCCGTGCCGGACAGGAATATGCTGTATAATGTTCAGACTCCGCAGACGGTTAACTTTAAGCTTCTTAAAAAAGCACTTTGTAAGCATACGGACGATTTTGAAAAATATACCGACCTTTGCGGGCTTCTATGCACGGAAGAAATAAAAGCGGCTATGGTGCAGGGCGATTATTCAAATATAAAAATAACGACGCCTTCCGACCTTAAATTCGCCGAAAAATTTGTTGAAGAAAACTGAAGGGATTAGCTTATGAAAATTCGTGTTGGCAGCGGTTATGATGTGCATATACTTACCGAAGGACGTGACCTTATTTTGGGTGGGGTGAAAATCCCTTATGAGAAAGGCCTTCTCGGTCATTCGGATGCCGATGTGCTTTTGCACAGTATTTCGGACGCACTTCTCGGTGCGGCGGCGCTTGGGGATATAGGGAAGCATTTCCCTGATACCGACCCACAGTATAAGGGCATAAGCAGTCTTGTGCTTCTTGAAAAGGTTGCGGATTTGATTGAAAGGCATGGCTACAGGGTTGGCAATATTGACAGCACAATTGTTGCCGAAAAGCCGAAAATGGCGCCTTTTACGGAAAAAATGAGAGAAAATATCGCAAAAGCGGTTAAAACTGATATTTCAAACGTGAGCGTTAAAGCCACTACCACCGAGCGTCTTGGCTTTGAAGGGCGAGGCGAGGGTATAAGTGCGCTTGCTTATGTTTTGATTGAAAGTGATAATAAAGATAACGAGTCTGATTTTTCAGACCTTAACGGAAAGGAATGGTTATAAAAAATGAAGGTTTCACAGTTACTTATTCCAACGCTCAGGGAAGTACCCTCCGAGGCGGAAATAAGCAGTCACAGATTAATGCTCAGAGCAGGGCTTATGCGCAAAGCGGCGGCAGGAGTGTATTCGTATCTTCCGCTTGGCGTTAAGGTGCTTCAAAATGCGGAAAATATTATACGCAGAGGCATGAACAGACACGGCGCACAGGAGCTTTTAATGCCTGCAATTCTTCCAAAAGAGGTGCTTGAACAGTCCGGAAGATGGGACGTTTTCGGCCCTGAAATGTTCAGACTTAAAGACCGTGGCGGCAGAGATTTTTTCCTTGGTCCAACTCACGAGGAAATGTTTACAATAACCGTTCGTGACGAGGTTCGCTCTTATAAAAATCTCCCGATGACGCTTTATCAGATACAGACAAAGTACCGTGATGAGCGCCGTCCCCGTTTTGGCGTTATGCGAAGCCGAGAGTTTATTATGAAAGACGCTTACAGCTTTGACCTTACCGAGGAAGGGCTTGATAAATCGTATAAAAATATGTATGAGGCATACTGTGAGATTTTCAAGGAAATGGATATGGACTTTACGGTTGTTGATGCCGATTCGGGTGCAATGGGCGGAAGCGGTTCGCAGGAGTTTATGGTAAAATCCGATGTGGGCGAGGACACTATTGTTTATTGCGAGAAATGCGGATATGCCGCAAACGAGGAAAAAATGCCCGGCGTACCTACCGAGTGTAAATGTCCCGAAGGCGACCTTCCTATGGAAAAAATACATACACCGAATGTTAAAACCATTGACGACCTCACAAAGCTTTTTGAATGCGAACCGTCATTGTTTGTAAAAACGCTTATTTACAGAGCGGATGACAAGATTGTTGCCGTTATGGTAAGAGGTGACAGAGAGGTTAACGAAACAAAGCTGCAAAACTATCTCGGATGTATAGACCTTGAACTTGCCGAAGCGGCGGCTGTAAACGATGTTACCGGTGCGGCAGTAGGCTTTGCGGGACCTGTCGGTATTAAATGTGACGTTTTGATGGACCTTGAAGTTGAAAAAATGAAAAACTTTATAATCGGCGCAAACGAGACCGATTATCACTATAAAAATGTTTGTGTAAACCGTGATTTTACTCCGAAAGCGGTTTTAGACCTCAGAAATGTTGTAAGCGGCGACGCTTGCCCGAAATGTGGCGGAACAATAAGAACCGCTCAGGGCATTGAGGTAGGTCATATCTTTAAGCTCGGAACAAAATATTCAAAAGCTTTCGGTTGTACTTGTCTTGATGAAAACGGTGAGGACAGAACTGTTATTATGGGCTGTTACGGCATAGGCGTAAACCGTTGCATTGCGGCTGTAATCGAACAGCACTCGGACGAAAACGGTATAATATGGCCTGTAAGTCTTGCGCCGTACAAGGTTATTGTTGTGCCGGTTAACACAAGCAACGAGGAGCAAGCCCAGCTTGCAGAGAAGATATACGGTGTTTTCCGTGAGAAGGGCATAGATGTTCTTATTGACGACCGAAACGAGCGCCCCGGCGTTAAGTTTAAAGACGCTGACCTTATAGGTATTCCCGTAAGAATTACAGTCGGCAAAAGAGCAGGTGAAGGCGTTGTGGAATACAAGCTCCGCAGCGAAAAAGATTCTGTTGATATGCCGGCGGACGATGCATTTAAAGCGGCACTTGAATATATTTCAAAGTAAAAAAGAAGCCCTCGGCAGCTTATGTGTCTGAGGGCTTTATATCTTCTTTATCATCTTTGGGCGGCTCAAGCGCACGGGCAATAGCGGCGTTTATTTCGCCAAAAAGCTCGTTTTTGTGACTGCGCATAAGCTCTGCATATCCTTCGGCGATTTTTCTGTTGCCTGCTCGGAAAGAAACGCTGAGAAGCTCGTTGTCGGTTTCGTTATAGGTGACTTTAACAAGATAATCGGCGTCGTTTTGCGGAATAATCTCGCAGACGAACTCGTTTGCCTTTAAGGTTTTACGCTTTTCACGTCTGATATAGTCTATAATGTTGCAGCGAAGTTCATAGGCAAGCTTTTTGTATGAGCTGTCGATAAGCTCCTTGCCGCTCACAAAAAGCTGATGGTATTCATGCCCATTTTCGTCTTTATAGGTATTGACATAGCCTGTTTCTTCAAGCTTTGCAAGAACGCTTCTGTAATCGAAATAGTTGACGTCTATATCGTCAAGCATAAGCGTTGAAAGAACAGATTCGGGCGTGTCCTTTTTATATGCGTCGAGTATATATAAAATTGTTAGCATTATGGTTATCGGTCTTTTAACAACTGGTTTCATAAACTGACCTCTCTTAAAATATGAAAATTTTCAAAGGAGAAAAAATGAAAAGAAAACTTGTTATTTTTCTGCCCCTTATAGTTTTACTTTTGGCGTTTGCCGCCGCAAATTACCGCTCTGTTCAAGGCGTTGATACACTTGAATTTGTATCTGCAAAGAAGACTGCGGCGTCACTTACGGTAACGGGAACAGTCAAATCCGCTCACCGTGATGTTTACTCGGTAAAAACCGAGACCGAAGGAAATATTTGTTATGTAACGGTTACGGGCGCAAATTCGCTTATGCCGAAAAAAAGAGAATTTAAGGCAAGCGTAAAAAACACGGGTAACTCCGTTAAATATATATATTTCCGTGACGGCAAAACCGTAAGGAAGGTATGGGAAAACCCCGACTTCGGTCAAACCGTAGCGTTTGAAAACACCGTCATTTCTTAAAACGAGATATGCATATACGATACCCTGCCGAAAATACGGTAATTTTCATCGTCAAGGTCGTAGGTAATCGGAAGGTAGCCGCTGTCGTCCGAGTCGGGCTGAAGCGAAACCACCGAATTATTGTTAAGCATATACAGCTT
>CACZWA010000030.1 GCA_902784685.1 uncultured Ruminococcus sp. | reverse complement strand
GATTTAGCTATAGAAAAATTAAAGAATATTCCTGTGTCACTTCATTGTTGGCAGGGAGATGATGTTAAATTGATGACGAAAGGAAATATGAGGATGATTACAGCAATGAAATTATAAAAGGTTATATTTATCAGCTTGTAGCAATACTTGACAGAAGTAATGCGAAAAATTTTGTAAATATTCCTGAAGAACAGCCGGATTATATTGTCAAAGCTTGTGAATATATCGAAAAAAATTATAATGAGGACATCAAACTGAACGATTTGGCTGAAAATTTAGGGTATAGCACAACATATATTTCAAGGAAATTCAAGGAAGTGTGTGGAACTTCATTTTCCAATTATGTCAATGCATTCAGAATAGTTAAAGCCACAGAACTATTGCGGCAAACGGACTATAATATAACTAATATTGCGACAAGGTGCGGATTTGAAAATTCAAATTATTTTTGCAGAGTGTTCAGAGAAATTGTGGGAATTACACCGCATCAATATCGAATAAAAATAAAAAACGAATATTAATGGATTTATTAATGATAATATTTTCAAACTTGGAAATTTTGACAGGAATTTCTAAATGACAAAATATTATCATTTTTTCGTGTAAAAAGCAAAAATCTTTATATCCGAATTTCAAGACTGATGTTATAATACAATTAAGTAGGTGTAAAGGGAATTACACCTTACGACACTACAACATTTTACAGTATTTCGGCGGATATGTTCAATGGCGAAAGCTTAAGTTACAGTATAACGCAAACACCATCAGCTATTACAAGCGGTACGACCGATACTACATTCAGCCCGAATGAGGACTGCCTTCGCGGACAGATTGTAACCTTCCTTTATCGCTGCAAAAAATAAATGTTTGTAAAAGCATAAAAATAATGCAGGAGCATTTACCGAAACGGCAAACGCTCCTGCGTTTTGTTTTATATTTAAAAGATATGTTTTGAAATAAGGAGTTACTGTTTTTTAATATTGAAATTCTTAATGGCTTAGCCCTTGACAAATTTTGGTTTTTTTAATATAATATATGAGGAGAATTTTTTATATTTCTCCCGGAGGTTTAAATGAAAATAGAAAGAATTAACGAAAACAAAATAAAAATCATTCTCGGCAAAGACGAAATAACAAGGTGGAGCCGCATTGCAAACAGGCAAATTCCCGACTACAACGCCATGATGTTTGATATAATGACGGAAATTGAGAGGCGCACGGGTTTGTCGTTTCAGGGCAGCCGTGTTGTTGTTGAGGCGAGCCAGAGCAGTGAAAGCACATATGAAATTTATGTCACAAGGGTAAGCGCTCCGAAGCCGCAGACCCACAGAATTAAAAATAAAAATTTCAAACCCAAACAGCGTAAAAACCTTACGACTGTTTACGAATTTGACGATATTGAAACAGTTTGCCTTTTTAACGAGGCACACCCTTTTTATGCCACACTTTTTGACGGCGTAAATTCGCTGTATTCGCATTTGGACAAATACTATCTTGTAATTAACGTTCCCGAAAGATTTGAAGAATATTTCGGTACTCTTTGCGGAGATTTAAGCGAGTACGGAAAAAGTGCGGCAGGTACGGTTATACCTTATGTACTTTCGGAGCATGCAAAGTGCATAATTTTTGGAAGCGCACTTAAAAACCTTAAAAACATCTGAAAATTAGCCAATATTTTTTGTTTTTCGGAAGGCTTTTTGTTTATTTATACATAAATTGCAAAAAGGTCTTGAAAAAAATTTTTTTTGTGTTATAATAGTATATGGTAATATGTGGCAGTGTGCGACATATATTTGTTAAAAGTTTAACATTGTTGTTTGGAGGATATTAAAAATGGTTATAATATCTGTTGAAGGCTTCGGCGATATAAAGCTTGAACTTGACTCAGTCAATGCGCCCATTACAACGGCAAATTTTGAAAAGCTTGCAAAGGAAGGCTTTTACAATGGGCTTACCTTTCACAGAATATATAAGGGATTTATGATTCAGGGCGGCTGTCCTCTCGGTAACGGTATGGGCGGAAGCGACGAAAACATAAAGGGCGAATTTGCGGCAAACGGCGTTAATAACCCGATTTCCCACACAAGAGGCACAATTTCAATGGCACGTTCGCAAAATATGGACAGCGCAAGCTCGCAGTTTTTTATTTGCGACGCAGACGCAACCTTCCTTGACGGGCAATATGCGGCTTTCGGCAAGGTTGTAGAAGGACTTGACGTGCTTGACGCTATTGCATCTGTTCCGGTTAAGGCTAACCCTTATTCCGGTGAGATGAGTACACCTTTGACTCAACCGGTAATATCAAAAATTACCGTTGAATAAATTTATAAATAATTTTTAGGAGGAATAAAAAATGGTAAAAGTTGCAATTAACGGTTTTGGCCGTATCGGAAGACTTGCTTTCCGTCAGATGTTCGGTGCAGAAGGTTACGAAATAGTTGCTATTAACGACCTTACAGACCCGAAAATGCTTGCTCAGCTTTTAAAGTATGACACAGCACAGGGCGGTTACTGCGGCAGAATAGGTGAAGGACTTCACACTGTTGAAGCCGGCGAGGATTCAATAACTGTTGACGGCAAAAAAATCAAAATCTACGCAATTAAAGACGCAAAAGACGCTCCTTGGGGCGAGCTTGATGTTGACGTTGTACTTGAATGTACAGGTTTCTACTGCTCGAAAGAAAAGAGCCAGGCTCATATTGATGCAGGCGCTAAAAAGGTTGTTATATCTGCTCCCGCAGGTAAAGACCTCAAAACTGTTGTATTCAGCGTAAATGAAAATACTCTTACAAAAGAGGACAAGATTATTTCTGCTGCTTCTTGTACAACAAACTGCCTTGCTCCCATGGCTAAAGCTCTTAACGATTATGCTCCTATCCAGAGCGGTATCATGAGCACAATCCACGCTTACACAGGCGACCAGATGATTCTTGACGGTCCGCACAGAAAAGGCGACCTTCGCCGTGCAAGAGCAGGCGCTGCCAACATAGTTCCCAACTCAACAGGTGCTGCAAAGGCAATCGGTCTTGTAATTCCGGAGCTTAACGGCAAGCTTATCGGTTCTGCACAGCGTGTACCCGTTCCGACAGGTTCTACAACAATTCTTACAGCTGTTGTTAAAGGCAAAGACATCACAGCAGAAGGTATCAATGCTGCTATGAAAGCCGCTGCTTCAGAGTCTTTCGGTTACAATGAGGACGCTATCGTTTCTTCTGACGTTATCGGTATGAAGTTCGGTTCATTGTTCGATGCTACACAAACTATGGTTTCTGCTATCGGTGACGACCTTTATGAGGTTCAGGTTGTTTCTTGGTATGATAACGAGAACTCCTACACAAGCCAGATGGTAAGAACAATTAAGTACTTCGCTGAACTCGGCTAAGATTAAAAAAATAGTTTAAATATTTTACACCGGTATTTTGGCGGTTGCCATATTACCGGTGTTTTTTTACCGTTTTTCCGTATATTGCATTTGCATATTAACGCCGGCATATGATATAATTAGACTGTGCGGCAAAGCCGCAAACATATACAGGAAAGAGGGTTTAATTTATGAAAAAGCTTTTTACAGCTGTTATAGCAGGTATTGTTTTGCTTATGTCACTTACCGCTTCTGCGGCAACAACACATACGGTGGTTTCGGGAGATACTATGTGGAAAATTGCCGTAAAGCACCAAATAGGACTAAGTGAGATTATTGAGGCAAATCCGCAGATTACAAATCCTGCGCTTATTTATCCGGGGCAAGTGCTGACAATTCCTACTTTGGGAACAGAAACACTTGATTACGAGCAAGAGGTAATACGCCTTGTGAATATCGAGCGTGCAAAATACGGTCTGTCTGCTCTTACAGAGGACTGGGAACTTAGCCGGGTTGCAAGGTATAAATCACAGGATATGAAAGACAAAAGGTACTTTTCGCACACCAGCCCCACATACGGCTCACCTTTTGATATGATGAGGAGCTTTGGTCTTTCGTACAGAACTGCCGGCGAGAATATAGCCATGGGGCAGAGAACGCCGCAGCAGGTTGTAAACGCATGGATGAATTCATCGGGACACAGAGCTAATATTCTTAATTCTTCGTACAAAAAAATCGGTGTGGGCTACGTTGCAAGCGGCAACTACTGGACGCAAATGTTTATAGGCTAAGTCGCTTACAGAGTAAGCCGCTTACCAAACAGGCCGATTATTTACTTGCTGTCTTATAAAAAAACCGCCTCGGAAATTAAAATTCCGAGGCGGTTTATATAATATTTATTCTTCTTCTATTGTTTCACCGTTAGCGTCAACAGCGTCATCGCTGAACTCGTTTACAAACGGCTCGTCTTCCTCACTGCGTGGCATATGGCTTTCGGCTATTGTTTTAAACATTTCGTCAATGGCCTCGGTATCTGCAATGAAATACGAAGCGCCGTTAATCATTTGTGCCTCACCAGGGATTTGATATGAAGTCATTGCGTTTTCGTCAAAATCTTTAACGAAATTCGCATACTGCAAGGCATCCTGAAGCCCTATATCCGTATCAACAAAATCCATAACAGCAGGAACAAGCGTTTTTATACGTTTAACAAGAGATGAATTAAGCTTTTGCTTGTAGAGCGCCATAACAAAATCTCTCTGCACCTCGGTACGCTTTACATCGCCCATTATGTACCTTCTGAATCTTACAAGCTGTTCGGCTTTGTCACCGTCAAGGTGCTGTTGCCCTTCTTTAAGATTTATATAAAGGTCCTGGTATGGGTCCTCGTAAAACATATCCTGCGGAACATAGAAATCCACGCCGTCAATGGCGTCAATAACCTTTCTGAAGCCCTCGTAGTTAAGAAATACATAGTTGTCAATCTCAACGCCGAGAAGGTCCTCAACCTGCTCAACAACGTATTCTTCGCCGCCAAGCTGTAAAGCAGCATTTATTTTGTAGGTTCTGCCGTTCATTTTTACCATTGTATCACGCAAAACAGAGATAATGTCCACCGATTTTGTTTTTGCATTAAGCTGAACAAGCATAATCACATCGGCGTTAATCTTGTTTTTGTCAGAACCGATTACAAGAATTTTTTTGTCCGTAAGCATAACAGGTGAAACGTTATCGGCAAGGTCCACAAAAAAGCCTGTGGCATCACTCCATGCATACGCCGCCGCTTCTTTCGGCGACATTCCGTCACGTCTTGCGGCAAAATAGTCAACGGCAAAAATGCCGCCCCGCCATGCAACAAGCATTAGCCCTGCAACAAGAAGCGTAAGAAAAAACGAACGTAAAAATATTTTAAAGTTAAAACGCTTCTTATGGTGAGTTACGGCTTTTTCTTCCGGTAAATCAGCGGCAGGCTTTTTATATTCATCTGTGTTTGCTATATCCTCAGGCAAGTTTTCCTCAGGGTCAATTCCATTATAGTTCATTCCGTACATCCTTCCGATTTTTAAAGAGCTTAAACCTTATATGTATCAGTTATCTTTTTTAAGTAAATCTCTGATTTCGGTAAGGAGAATTTCTTCGTTTGAAGGAAGCGGATCTTCTGCCGGGGCTTCTTCTTCTGCTTTTTTCTTTTTGCCGGCTTTTGAAATCAGCTTAATTGCAATAAATATGCTAAGTGCAATGAGTACAAAGTCTATTATGTTCTGAAGGAACATTCCGTATGCAAGAACAATCGCTTCGCCTTCTCCGTTTGTGCCTATCGGAAGGGTATAAGCAAGGTCTGCAATGTTAACTTTGCCTGTTATAAGGCTGAGAGCAGGCATAATAATATCGCCTACAAGCGAAGTAACAATTTTACCGAAAGCTCCGCCGATTACAACGCCGACAGCCATGTCAATCACATTTCCTTTAAGTGCAAACTCCTTGAATTCTTTTACAAATTTTTTCATTTTATATTTTCCTTTCCTTTTGTATTTTTAAAGCAAAAAGCTTTCCATATCATGTTTTCTGGATTTTTCTTGCGGTTCGGCGGCTTCCTCCTGTTCGGGGGTTTCGTCAAGCAGTTCAACCTCAAGCTCAGGTGCGGTTTCCGTTAAGCGGAGCTTTTTGGCACGGTAAAAATTACCCCAGTTTGTCATGGAATTTATTACCGGTCTTAAAGTTTCGCCGAGGGAGGTGAGAGTATATTCAACCTTTGGCGGCACCTGCGCGTACATTTTTCTTTTAACAATACTGCGTGCTTCAAGGTTGCGTAGCTTTTGGGTAAGTACCTTTTGTGTAACGGTTTTAAGACCGCTTTTTATTTCGCCGAAACGTTTCGTTCCGTCCAAAAGCTCTCTTACAATGAGAAATTCCCATTTGTCGCCCATAACCGACAGTGTGGTTTCCACTGCGCCGTCAGGAAGCGTATTTTTCATAAATATCAACCCCTTCTTGCGGTTTCAATTTTTAGGTAGTATCTATTATATACTATTTTTTTACAAAAATCAATACTTTTTACAAATTAGTCTTATATTTTTTTAGAAAAAAGATAAACTAAAATTCCATTCCGTATTTTTTGAGGTCTACACGGTAGTCTCTAACCTCAATGCCTTCTTTTTCAAGGCGGCGTTTTTGCTCGTCCGGTCCGTCAAAAACAAAATTCGGCGCAAGTCTCCCGCTTGCGTTTACAACCTTGTAGCAAGGGTATTTGTCACCGTCGGGGTTATGATGAAGCACGTTTCCGACATATCTTGCAAGCCCTTTGTTGCCCAGAAATTCGGCTATCTGTCCGTAGGTTACAACCTTTCCGTAAGGCACGGTCAGCAAAAAATCAAAAATAGCGTCCTCCATTTTAAAAATCCTTTCGGTAAATTTGTCGCTCGGTTACTAAAATATTCGGTTTTACATCGCCTTTGTCGGAAGGAATAAGTTCGTTTTGTATAATCTGCTCATCAAAGCAAACTGCGGCTGTAGGGCAGGCAAAAGTTTCAAGCGCTCTGTCATAACAGCCCTTTCCAAAACCTATTCTGTTTAATTTAAGGTCAAAACATATGCCGGGTAAAATTATAAAGTCAATTTTGTAAGCTTCGTTTTCCGCATTGCCCTGCGGTTCGTACACTCCAAACGGACTTTTAACAAGCTTTTCGTCCTTTTTAACTCTGTAAAATTTTAAAGAAAAATCGGGGAGAGCTTTCGGCAAAAGCACCGTTTTGCCTGTCAAAAGTGCCTCGTTTATGATTGAGTCAAGGCTTACCTCCGAGGGCAAAGCTTTGTAAAAAGCGATAGCCGAGGAGTTTTTATATTCGTCAAGCGTCAAAAGCTTTCGGCAAATTTCCGCAGACTTTTCTGCCTTAAAATCAATTCCTTGGCGGATTTTAAGATATGTTTCACGCAGTTCGGCTTTACTTAACATTGCCGCTCTCCAAAATTTTTTTAAGGAAGCTTCGCCTGTGAACGGGGCTTATTCCGTATTTTTCTATCATCTCATAGTGAAGCTTTGTGCCGTAGCCTTTGTGCTTTGCAAACATATATTCCGGATATTTTTCGTCCAGCTCTTTAAGGTATCTGTCCCTGCTCACTTTTGCGAGAATTGAAGCCGAAGCTATCCGCAGACTCTTTGCATCGCCTTTAATTACGCAGGTGTGAGGAAGAGTCATATTTGTTACGGCGTCGCCGTCTATAATAACGTGTTCGGGGCGGATTTTAAGCATATCCACCGCCTTGTTCATTGCCTTATAGGTTGCGTTTCTTATGTTTATTTCGTCAATGACTTTTTCGTCCTCGGAAGCCACAGCCCAGGCAAGCGCCTTTTTGGTTATGATATCGAAAAGCTCCTCACGTTTTTTTTCGGACAGTTTTTTTGAGTCGTTAACCCCTTCAATGACGCACCCTTCCGGCAGAATAACCGCCGCCGCAAAAACAGGTCCTGCAAGCGGACCTCTGCCGGCTTCGTCGACTCCTGCCAAGAATGAGCAACCGAAAAGAGAGTCAAAATCACTCATAAGCTGTGCCTGCTGCCGGCTTTTTTCAAGTCTTTCCTCTTTTGTAATTCCCATATTTAAAAAATCCTTTCGGTAAACGGCTTAATCGGCATAGTCAAAGGAATCGGGCATATTTTTTATTGCGTTAACAATTCCGCCGGTAACAGCTTCGGAGAAATCGTCGTCGGGGATAACCTTCCAATTTTTGCCGTCCTTTTTAACTTTTATTTTTACGGTTTTTGTAACCGTGTTTTTTCCTTCTTTTTCTGCGGCTTCTTTAAACAGCTCGTTCATCTTTGCCGCATTTTCCTCGTCTGAAATTTTCTTTTCATCAAAGGCGTTTTCGAGCGCAAACTGAAGCATATTTTTTAAATATTCGTTAACAACGGGCTGAATATCGACCGCTGTTATTTCGGTAACGATATAGGCGGTGTCTGCGCCTTCTTTTTCGGTTGAAACAATTTTGTAGTCAAGCTTGTCAAACATAGCGTTAAAAATCGTATCGGCATCCGCAACCGTGGAGCTTTCTCCGTCCGAAACCTTTATATCGTCAAGATTTACATATTTTTCAGCTGTTTTAAAATCAAGCTTTTTAAATGCGTCAAGCATATTCGTAACAGCCTGCTCCGCACCTGCCGAATTTTCGCTCGTGGCTTTTGAGGCGCTTTTGGTATCGGATGCACCTTTCTTTTTTCCGCAGGCGCAAAACGAAACCGCAAGTGCAATTACCAATATCGCCGAAATTATCTGATTGAATTTTTTCATAAAAAATCCCTCCGTAACGTTTAAAGTTTATAAAAATATTTTACCATATTTTTTAAGTTTTGTAAAGTAAAAAAAGCGGCGAGGCGAAAATTAAAAAATTTTGTGCCTGCCGCAATGATTTTTAAACAATCAACCGCCGTGTGCTTTTGCGTGATGATGCGAATGACGTGAAGCGTTTATAAAATGGTTGTGAGCGTGAGAGTGCGATACCGTGTGCATATGCGTAGTGCCGTCGTGGGTATGTATATAGGTGTGAGTGTGCATATGAGCATGACTACTGCAAAGAGTATCAGCCACAACAAGCAACGAGCCGCATATCATTACAGCAAGTGCCGCCAGTAAGGCATAAATAATAGCTTTTGTTTTGCTCATAGCAGTCTCCTTTCAAATGCGTCAGCCGCCGTATGTAAGAAGGCAGACGCTTTCAATATGCGCCGCTATTAGTTCTGATAAATACTGCGCCGCTATCATCATCATAGGTTACAGGGAAAGCGAAGTGTACGGTTTTAACAAGATGTCCGTCGGCTTGTTTAATACAGTTCTTTCCGTATCATTCGTATTGTAATTATTTGCTTTGTATTAAAAAAACATATTGTTTAGTCCGCTTGTTCCGTTTTGAAAAAACATAATATAGTAAATCGGAATATAGATGATTTTCCCTTTGGCTTTGATTTCACGTTCGTTTGAAACAACAAATGCCTTTTTTATATGATAGTCTTCGTTGTTCACAAAATTATTAAGAGCGCTGTGAACTGTATAATCCTTACCGGATTTTACCTCAATCGGAACAGCAGAAAGGCTATCATAGTCATCAATTAAATAGTCAACCTCACCTTTGTTTCTGTTATCATAATAAAACAGCTTAAATCCGTGTGCAATAAGTTCACTTGCCACAACGCTTTCGTAAACAGAGCCAAGATTTACACTTCTCTCGTCGGAAAGCACACAGCGTATATTATTACCGTAGAGTATTCCTGTCAGAATACCCACATCATTCAAATACAGCTTTAAAAGATTCTTTCCCGATGATTCAATCAACGGAAACACAGGGTTTGAAATTGCCTGAACACCCAGCGCAATACCGGCACTGATAAGATATTCAAACTCATCTTCATAATCACTGAAGGTCTTACCTTTTTTATTTTCTATTCTCTGCGCAACAACTCGTTTTTTCTTGTTTTCCATATTTGACGGAATAAGGTCATAAATACGGCGTATTTTCAGTTTTCTCACATCATCGTATTTGGAAGCGTCAGCAGCATAATAATCGTGTATCTCACTTTGTATTTCTCTGACTGACTGTATGTTTTTTTCGGCAATATATGAATTTATCGCATCCGGCATACCGCCGACAAGCAAATATTTCCTGAATAAATCCATCATTTTGTTATGCATTGCGGTATCAAGTGCTTCCAGCCGTTCAAATTTTTTCCGCATAACTGTAATTACAGTTTCATTGGTACCGTTTGCATACAAAAATTCCTCAAAATCAAGCGGAAACATTCTTACTTTACGTATGCTGCCCATTGGTATTGATGTGGTTTCGGAAAGTGTAACGCCAAGCAGCGAGCCGCTTGCAATATAGTGAAAACGATCATCTTGTGATAAAAATTTTAAAAGCGTCAGTAAATGCGGATACGCCTGTATTTCGTCAATGAAAATCAGCGTATTTTCCTTTTTGCCCATTTTATTGCC
>CACZWA010000029.1 GCA_902784685.1 uncultured Ruminococcus sp. | reverse complement strand
TTCAGCTTCGTGAGGTTCAAAAAAAGCTTGAAATAAACCTTTGGCTAAGAACGCTTGACTCTTTTGACGAACAGCTTTCCAAAATTGAGCAGACTTTCGTTGCGGCTTTAAGACAAAAGGCTTCTCTTGAAGAACAGGAAATCGCAGAGGAAAATGCGCTTCTTGAAAAAAAAGAGGCTTACCGCCGCCTTGAAGGGCTTATTGACGAAAGCCGCGCAGGCATTTATGCCGGCAAAAATGAAATCACGCGCGTACTCGGCGAAATAGAGCTTGCAAGAACGAATATAGAAAACCACAAAAAAGATATTTTAAGACTTGAAGGGGAAATTTCACTCCACAAGCAGAAGGTTGCCGAGCTTAAAACGCAGATTGCGGCAAAAAAAGAGGAAAATTCTTCTCTTGAGGAGGCTCACAAGGAAACCGAGCTTGCTCTTGCAAATCTTGAAAACGAGCAGAAAAATGTTTCCGCACAGCTTCTTGATATGAATTCAAGGCTTCGTGATATGCGCGAATCGCTTTCTGCAAAACAGGCGGAGCTTTCATCTAACTCTGCAAAAATCGAAAGCAGCGGCAGTTATTTTGAATCGCTCCGTGAAAGACTTACGGATATTTTAAGTGAAAAATCCGCCGCCGCCACACGAAAACTCCAAATTGAACAGGATATGGAAAAACTTGCCGCAAGCCTTCGTGAAAATGTTGAAAAGGCAAAAACGGAGCAGGAAAAAGCGGCTTCTTTAAACTCTCACCTTACGGAGCTTAAAAACAAGGTTGCCGAAAAAAATGCAAAATCGGACGAACTTGCTGTTGAACAACAGTCTTTAAGTCACAAAAAAATAACTCTTGAATCGCTTGAAAACACATTTGAGGGCTATCCTTACAGCGTCAGAAGCGTAATGAACGAGGTAAAAAGCGGCAGTCTTAAAGGAAACGGAATTTACGGTCCGCTCTCACAGCTCACAACAACCGATTCAAAGTATGTAACTGCTGTTGAGGCGGCTCTCGGCGGTGCGCTCAACCATATTGTAACAGACACGGAAGATGATGCAAAGCGGGCAATTGCTTACCTTAAATCCACAAAATCGGGGCGTGCAACCTTTCTGCCCATTTCATCGGTTAAAGGAAATGTGCTTGACGTTTCTTCAATAAAAAACTCTCACGGATACATAGGTATAGCCGCAGAGCTTGTGCGCACAGAAGGCAAATTCAAGCAAATAATAAATGCCCAGATTGGTAAGGCGGTCGTGGTTGATAATATCGATAACGCAATTGCCCTCGCACGGAAAAACTCCTATAAATTTAAAATAGTCACTCTTGAAGGTGAAGTATTAAGCGTGGGCGGCTCTGTTTCGGGCGGTCAATCCAAAGGCAGTTCAAACGCGCTTTCGAGAAACGCCGAAATTGAAAGAATTGCAAAGCGCCTTGAAGAAATTGCAAAAGAACGCAAAAAGCTTCTTGATGAAATTGAAACCTTAAACAAGCAGATTTCCAAAAGTCAGGCAGAATACGACTCTGCGCAGGAGCAGATGTGGCAAAGCAAATCGGGCTTGCTTTCGGAAAAAACCGCACTTGAAAATTTACAGCTTTCTTTAAAGAGCGAAAATGCGCATATAGCAGCTATTGAAAAAGACAGCGAAAGAGTAAACGATGTTATTGCAAGCACAAACGCCGCAAACGAGGATATTCTTTCGGGAAACAAAAGCTTACAGCTTGATATTGAAACGCTTGAAAACGACATTGCCGCTCTTGAAACCGAAGCCGACAACTATTCGGCAAGGCTTGCCGAAATAACCGAAAAGCTCGGCACGGCACGCACCGAAAGCGCCGTATCGCTTAAAGATATCGAAGCGGCTCAGCTTTGGGTGCAAACCTCCGAAAATCAAGTCGTTTCAACCGAAATAGAAATATCGAACAAATCTATCCACCGTGAAACCTTGCGTGAGGATATCGAAAAACTTGAGCAAAATATATCTCATTACGAAGAAAAAGTGGACGAGCTTAAAGCGGAAACCACCGACGGCGAAGGAAACATTGATAAACTCAGTCTGCGCCGCGAAAACGATGAAAAAGAAATCGAGAAAAAAGAAGTTGAAATTAAAGAAATAAAGGAAAATATCTACAAGCTTCGGGAGGAGCTTGCAAGAGTTGAAAGCTCAAAACAGCGGCTTGAGGAAACCCGTGAAGATATTGTCACAAAAATGTGGGAAGAATACGAACTCACCTACTCAACCGCCGACAGTCTGCGAGAAGATATCGGAAACAGTTCCGATGCACAAAAACAGCTTTCGCAGACAAAAGCAGGCATACGTTCACTCGGCAGCGTTAATGTTGACAGTATTGAAGAATATGCCGCGCAAAAAGAACGTCACGACTTTTTGTCGGCACAAAAAAGCGACCTTGAAAATGCCAAATCGGGACTTAACAGTCTTATCTCCGAAATGACCACGGTTATGACCGAAATGTTTGAAGATAATTTCAAAAAGCTTAACAAAACTTTCGGCGAAACCTTTGCAGATTTATTCGGCGGCGGAAAAGCCGGAATACGACTTTCCGATCCCGACGATGTACTTGGAAGCGGCGTTGAAATTGACGTACAGCCGCCCGGAAAGAAGCTCCAAAGCATAACACTTTTGTCCGGCGGAGAAAAAGCGTTTACTGCAATTGCACTTATTTTCGCCATACTTAAAATCAAGCCGACCTATTTCTGTATTTTTGACGAAATTGAAGCGGCTCTTGACGATGTTAACGTGTTCCGATATGCGGACTATTTGAAAAAATTTTCAGAAGGAACGCAGTTTATACTTATAACGCACAGAAAAGGCACAATGGAAGTTGCCGATACGCTTTACGGCGTTACAATGCAGGAAAAAGGCATAACAAAGCTTTTATCTCTTGAACTTGATAATTACGAAGAATAAGGAAGGAAAAACTATGGGATTTTTTGATAAACTTAAAGAAGGTCTTAAAAAAACGAAGGACTCGTTTAACGATAAAGTGGACGGAGTTTTTAAGGTATTTAAACGAGTTGACGACGAGCTTTTTGACGAGCTTGAAGAAGCGCTTATAGAAGCCGATGTCGGTGTTCAGACCTCAATGGAAATAATTGAACGTCTGCGTGAAGCGGCAAAAAAAGAAAGAATAACCGAAAGCGAGGAGCTTTCTGTTAAGCTCCGTGAAATAATAGCCGAGCTTATGGAAGAAAACGACGAGAAAACGCCCGAAACAAACGGTCTTAAAATTATTCTTGTAATCGGCGTTAACGGCGTGGGCAAAACGACCTCAATAGGCAAGCTTGCAAACAAATTTAAAAGCGAAGGAAAAAAAGTTATGCTTGCAGCGGCGGATACTTTCCGCGCAGCCGCAATTGACCAGTTAATGGTCTGGGCTGACAGATGCGGCGTTGATATTATAAAGCATGAGGAAGGCTCCGACCCTGCCTCTGTCGTTTTTGACGCTGTTTCTGCCGCAAAAGCACAAGGTGTTGATGTACTTATTGTTGATACGGCAGGCAGACTTCACAACAAGAAAAACCTTATGGAAGAGCTTAAAAAAATCCTCAAGGTTGCCGACCGTGAAGCTCCCGGTGCTTTAAAGCAAACCCTTCTTGTTCTTGACGCAACAACGGGGCAAAACGCACTTTCACAGGCAAAACTCTTTGGCGAAATTGCCGAAATTGACGGTATTATCCTTACAAAGCTTGACGGCACGGCAAAAGGCGGCGTTGTTATTGCAATTTGTAACGAGCAGAGACTTCCCGTTAAATATATCGGTGTAGGAGAAGGTATTGACGACCTTCAGGATTTCAGCGCTTCCGACTTTGTAAAAGCACTTTTTTAAGTAGGGAGATAAAATATAATGAAAAACATTAAGCTTGTTGCATTTGACCTTGACGGAACAATAACTCAGCACAAACAACCCATGTGCCCCGAAAACCGCGCGGCACTTACCGTACTTTCACAAAAATATAAGCTTTTTTATGGTCGGTGCGGGACAGGTTATGAGAATTTTTAATCAAATGGAGGGCTTTCCTATTGATATTATAGGCAACTACGGCCTTCAGTACGGTAAATACAACGCTTCTTCAAAAACCGTTGATATTTTGCGTGACCTTAAATTTGATACAGATAGAGAAAGCATTGAAAAAAGGGTAACAATGCTCCGGGAAAAATACGGCTATACCGAATTTTCGGGCGATAATGTCGAATACCACCCTTCCGGCTGTCTTACCTTCCCTATTCTCGGCACCAAAGCGAAACAGGAGGACAAGCTTGCTTTTGACCTGGGCAGAAAGAAACGCCGTGCAATATATGACGATGTTGCAAGAGTTTTTGACGACTATGTTGTTTTTGTCGGCGGCTCTTCTTCATTTGATATGGCTCCGAAGCCTTACAACAAATATTACGCACTTGATTTATACTGCAAAGAAAACAACCTTTCTCACAGCGAGGTTTGTTATGTTGGGGACGATTACGGTTTGGGCGGAAATGACGAATCGGTATATAAATCCGACTTTAATTATCTCACAATAGATAATTATCTCGATTTTCCTAAGGTTGTTTCGGTACTGCTTTAAACTTTTATAAAAACGGTTGATTTTTTTGCTATAATTTGGTATAATAAGAAAGATAAATTTTACAGAGGGATATGATTTTATGGAAAATACTAAAAAACGCAGTTTCAGCGCAATTCAGCCGTCAGGCACGATTACGCTCGGAAATTATCTCGGTGCAATCCGCAACTGGGTAAATATGCAGGACGATTTTGAATGTATTTTTGCAATAGCGGATTTACATACAATTACGGTCCGCCAGGAACCTTCGGCGCTTAGAAAGCACAGCATTGAGCTTCTTGCAATGCTTCTTGCGGCAGGAATCGACCCCGAAAAAAGCCTTTTGTTCTGCCAGTCTCATGTGCATCAGCATGCAGAACTTGCCTGGGTACTTAACTGCTATACGCAGATGGGCGAGCTTTCGAGAATGACTCAATTTAAAGATAAATCCGCAAAGCATGCAAACAACATAAACGCAGGACTTTTCACCTACCCTACCCTTATGGCGGCGGATATTCTTCTTTATAAGGCGGATGTTGTTCCCGTCGGCGAGGACCAAAAACAGCATTTGGAGCTTTCAAGAGATATTGCAGGAAGGTTTAACAGCACTTATTCCGATACGTTTGTACTGCCCGAACCATACATTATAAAGTCTGGCGCAAGAGTTATGAGCCTTCAAAACCCGACTTCAAAAATGTCGAAATCTGATGAAAACGTAAACGGTTTTATTGCTTTGACAGATGACGAAGACACAATTATCCGCAAATTCAAGCGTGCTGTTACAGACAGCGAAACCACAGTTGAATACCGTGAAGGAAAGTACGGAATAAACAATCTTCTTAACATTTATTCCGCCGTTACCGGCAAGACTGTTATTGAAGCCGCAAAAGAATTTTCGGGCAAGGGCTACGGTGACTTTAAGCTTGCAGTCGGCGAGGCTGTTGCGGCTCATTTAAAACCAATTCAGGAAAGATATAAAGATTATATAGGCAATAAAGACTATATCGTTTCGGTTTACACAAAAAGTGCCGGAATTGCAAGTAAAATTGCTGAATCAACCTTACGCAAAGTATATAAAAAAGTGGGATTTTTGCAGAAATAGCAATTTGAAAGGCGGTTTTACCAATGACTACACTAAATATATTGCTTGCGCTTGCTGTTTCTTTTTTAACAAGCTTTTTGTCTGTTCCGTTTATTAAAAATATTGCGGTAAAGGCAGGCGCTATCGACTACCCAAAGGACGGCAGAAGAATGCACAAAAAGCCTATTCCCCGTCTTGGCGGTCTTTCAATTTACTACGGCTTTATTGTGAGTCTGCTTTGCTTCGGAACGCTTGACAAGCAGCTTTGGGGTATAATTATCGGTTCACTTATTATTGTCGTTCTCGGCATTGTTGACGATATAAAAACGCTCAAAGCACACCCTAAATTTCTTGTCCAGCTTATTGCGGCCGCCGTTCCGGTTTTTATGGGCTCAAGAATAAATTTTGTATCCATACCTTTTGTAAGCAATGCGGCAAATAACATAGTGTTTAACGATATTATTTCCTACCTCATTTCAATATTGTGGATTGTCGGTGTAACAAATGCCGTTAACCTTATTGACGGGCTTGACGGACTTGCGGCAGGTATTTCAACAATTGCTTCCGCTTCAATATTTTTCATAGCTCTTTTAAGCGGCAACGCTTTCGTAACAACAATATCTATAATACTTGTTGGAGCGTGCCTCGGATTTTTGCCGTATAACTTAAATCCCGCAAAAATCTTTATGGGCGATACGGGAGCTACATTTTTGGGGTATATCATGGCGGTTATGTCAATTCAGGGTATGTTCAAAAGCTACACGGTAATTACATTTATCGCGCCGGTACTCATACTCGGTTTACCGATATTTGATACATCGTTTGCAATTATAAGACGTATGGCGCACCATAAGCCCATTATGCAGGCGGACAGAGGTCACCTTCATCACCGTCTTATTGATATGGGATTTAACCAGAAGCAGACTGTTGCTGTACTTTATACAATAAGCGCACTGCTCGGACTTAGTGCAATAATAATGGAAGGCTATGATGAACTTACAGGAATACTTCTTCTTCTTTCCGTTATAGTATTTGTAACTCTTGCAGTTATTTTTGCAGGCAACCCCACGCCGGATGACCTTATTACAACTGAATCAGCCGAAGGAGAAAAAAAACAATGAAAAAATTAAAAGTTATGACTGTTTTCGGAACAAGACCGGAGGCTATAAAGATGGCTCCGCTCGTGCTTGAACTTGAAAAAGCGAAAGATATTGAAAGCCTCGTTTGCATCACGGCACAGCACCGTGAAATGCTTGATATGGTTATGGAACTCTTTAACATTAAAGCAGACTATGACCTTAACATTATGCAGGCAAACCAGACTCTTACCGGTATTACAACCCGTGCAATAGACGGTCTTTCCAAGGTTTTTGAAGAAGCTCGTCCCGATGTTGTACTTGTTCACGGCGATACAACAACAACCTTCTGCGGAAGTTTGGCGGCATTTTATAATCACATACCGGTAGGTCATGTTGAAGCAGGGCTTAGAACATACGATAAATACTCCCCCTTCCCCGAAGAAATAAACCGCTGTCTTACCGGAACAATTGCCGAATATCACTTTGCACCGACTTTAAATAACAAAAACAACCTTGTTAAAGAGCAAAAGCGTGGTGATATATTTATTACAGGCAATACGGTTATTGACGCTATAAAGTACACTGTAAAACCCGATTATGTTTTCCGTGACCCTGCGCTTCAAACACTTGATTTTTCCAAACGGACAATTCTTGTTACCGCTCACAGGCGTGAAAATCTCGGAAAACCGCTCGAAAATATATGCAAGGCTATTCTTTCGGTTGTAAACGATACTCCCGATGTTCAGGTCGTATATCCCGTTCATCTTAACCCAAAAGTTCGTGAAACTGCTTTTGGAGTGCTTGGTTCTCATGACAGAATACATCTCATAGACCCGCTTGATGTTGACGAATTACATAATCTTATGAGCCGCTGTTACCTTGTTATGACAGATTCGGGCGGTTTACAGGAGGAAGCGCCTTCACTCGGCAAACCTGTTCTTGTTCTGCGCACCGAAACAGAACGACCTGAAGCCGTATATGCCGGAACAGTTAAAATGGCAGGCTGTGAATATGATGAAATATATAAACTTGCAAGAGAGCTTTTAACAAGTGAAAAAGCCTACAACGAAATGGCCCATGCCGTAAACCCCTACGGAGACGGCAAAGCAAGCGAGAGAATTGTTGATGCTCTCCGCTATTCATTTGGTCTTAGCACTAAGGCTCCCGAAGAGTTTTTGGTAGAATAAAAATTTAGTTAAAGCTTAAAAGCATAAAACCGCTGACACAATTAAGGTCAGCGGTTTTATTTTTATGATATTTGCGGTTTTATGCGTTTATTCAGAAAATTTGCCCCGGAAGTTTCAGCTTCTCTTTATGCGGAAAAGTCTTATCAAACTCTTCTGCGGCGGTTTCATCAACAAAATACCCTCTCGGCGTTGCATACTCTCCCGTAACGCCTTTAAGGTAGCCCGAAATCAGTTCTCTGCACAAAAAGAAAGACGAATCCTCTCCTTTTGGCAATCCGTGATATCGAATACCGAAGTCCCTTGCAAATGAAAAGCCGCTTTTTCCGTAAAAGTCTATGTTTCCCTCAAAGCACAATGCACCGTAACCGAGCTTTCTCGCTTGCTCAACAGAATAGTCAAGCAATATTTTTCCGTATCCCTGTCTTTTAAGCTCAGGTGTAATGCAAATAGGCCCCATTGTCATTATCGGTATATCTTTTCCGTCGTCCGATTTAATATTCGCACGCATAAAAACATTCTGCCCGATAATACGCCCGCCCTTTTCCATAACAAAATCAAGTTCGGGAATAAATGCAGGGTCATCTCTCAGCACATGAAGTACATAGTGTTCAAGACAACCGGGTCTGTACACATTCCAAAACGACTCTCTTACAAGAGTTTCAACTTCTCTGTGCTCATCTTTCCTTTCCAAACGAATTATATAGTCATTTTTTCTCATTATTTTTCCTCCTGATTATTGTTGACTGCAATGCGGGAGGTTTGTGCGAGACTGCGCTAACCTCCCGGTTAGAATACAATCTCCGTTTTTCTTGCTGTTTTCTTCAAAAAGCAATCTCCTTTTAAAATATTTATAATCGTGCCTTTCGGCGGATTATCCAAACACTTTTGTATTATTGCGGTACACTTTAAATTATACACCAAAAAAACAAATATTTCAACATATAATTATTCTCTGTTTACGCCTTTAATATATTCTTCTTTTGAAATCATCGGAGTTTCCAGCCGTTCAATTGTTTCCTTTGAAAGCGTCATCGTTGCGGCATACTCCTCGCCTGCTTTTTCAAAATTTTTCAGCAAACTGTTTGCAACCGAAGCCGCTTCTGCTTCATTAAGCAGAGGAGCTTCCGGAACGCAGACAATATTATGTTTTCCGAAACAAAGTCTGCACATTTTTCTTAAACTGTCAAAATTGCCATCCCACTCCGGAAAGCCGCACCCACAAATTACAAGAGTATGTATTTTAGAAAAATCTACCATCGGCTCATGACAAACACTTCCGTCAGCCTCCTGCCGCATAGTCATTTTTATCAGCGGAATAGTGCGGTCCAAAACTGCTTTCAGGTGGGAAGGCATTCCGTAACAATATAGCGGAAAACTCCAAATAATCAGGTCTGCCATGCGGTATAGGTCAAGAATTTCGTTTTGGTCATCCGAAATTACGCAGTGACCGTCCGCTTTCTCCCAACATCCGAAACAGCCCCTGCAAGGTGCAATATTTTTATCAATTACATTTATTATGTTAATTGTATGTTCGCCATGTTGCTTTAAACCCTTTAAAAAAGCGTTTGTAAGTTTAAAAGTATCGCTTTTCTTCTTCGGACTGCCGTTAAGCACTAATATTTTCATAATTTTCTCCCTTGTTTAAATGTTTTTTATATTTTTAATTCGGAATAAGCCGTCATTATTACAGTAAAAATAAATTTTCTTTACTCCGTTTATTTTGAAACGAGCCTCGGCATTTCCTTCCGGATATAGCTTAACCAGTTGAATTTTGTCAGGCGAAACGGCAGCAACAAAAGAAATGTAATGATTTTTTGTCATATCATGATCAATACGAACATAATATTCATCTTCTATATGTGTAATAACCGGTTTGTGACTGTCATTTATTTCTTCCGAAGTGCATGGTGTAAGCTGTATTCCGTGGCAGGTTATAACAGCTTCTCCCATTCCGAAAATCACGTTTCCGCATATAGGACAAACATAGAATTTTGACTTCATAACATTTGCTGATAAATTCATATTGCTGATTGTGTTGCCGGATAAAAGCTCCGTTACCGATACATTAAAAGCCTCTGCAATAGGCTCAAGTAAGCTTATATCGGGATAACCTTTTGCCGTCTCCCATTTTGAAACGGTTTTGTCGGATACATGAAGTATTTTCGCAAGCTCTGCCTGCGTTAAGTTATTCTTTTCCCTCAGCTCTTTTATTACAGAAGCCGTAACGTAATTATTCATTTAAATCTTCCTTTGCATTTTTTGCATATTTTTAACGGCTGATTTTATTATAGCACATATTTTCCACGTATGCAACCTGCGTAAAGTAGAGATTTAATAAATATATCAAAAATCATCTCTTGTGAGATGCCGATATAGGATTTAGTAAAAAGAGCGTCAGGCTGAAAGGCATAGCTGTGGTTTTTGCAAAGTAAATATCCCCCGGCCAAGCCGGGGGCTTTTCATTTGACGGGCATAGCCCTATTCTGCCAGCCACGCCTGAAGGGCGTATATACGACTACCATCT
>CACZWA010000028.1 GCA_902784685.1 uncultured Ruminococcus sp. | reverse complement strand
GTTTTGTAACACCCGATTTAAACGCTGAACCGAGCGAAGAAAAAACCGTTCCCGAAAGTAATGAAAAAGCGGAGGTAACAGAATGAGCGAACCTATTATAACTTTAAATCTTGAAGACGATACCATTCTATTAAATGAAGGTGTATTGGAAGCGTTGGACAGACCGCATCAAGTTCAAGTGCTCGTCAATATGGATGAAAAAGCACTAATGCTCCGAGCATGCACAGTTGATGACCAACAGGCTGTGGTTATCCCTGAAGAAAACACGACACAGTTTGAGATAAGCGCCAGATATTTTCTGCATAAAATACGAACTTTGGCAGGCTGGGCTGACAGCAGACCGAGGATGTGCTGCGGTGAATATCTCCCGTCGCATCAGGCGGTTATCTTTGATCTTACAGTGGCAGAGACGCTTGATGTAGAGCAAGAATAAAGCCGTTTATGGGAGGTAACTGAAAATGGACAAAGAAAAACTTTTCAGGCAGTTGGAACAGCGATATTCTTCAAAGCGGGAATTGCTTTCACGCATACCGCTCGGCATACATCCAGATGTTCTATGGCAGGATCTTCTTAACAGGCGTCGGGCCGGAGGTGAGATTCTGCCGTTATGCAGTCACAGCGGTATGCCGTATTGGTATGTCACAACAGACAAAATGGTGTCGGCAAGCGAAAAAATCATAGAAGCGGCATTTGAAAACGAGACCGAATTTGATCCTTATACAAATGCGCCTACGGTTTCTACACTTGAAGAAGTGTTCTTCACAGGTTTTGTGGAAGGCTCCCAAATGACAATGCAGGCGGCAATGGATTTTTTAACGAGCGAACAGCCACCGAGGGATATTGAAGAACAGCTTATCGTAAATAACCGACAGGCGGGAAACTTTGCGACGGCAAATCTGTATCGCACCATAGACACAGATTTCTTGCAGGAGCTTGCATATATCTTGACAGACGGTATGGATAACGGCGGTAGGGACTTTCGCATGACAGACGATGTGGATTATTATTCGCCGAGCGGTGAATCGTACATATTTCCTTCCGCTACTCTAATTCCCGACCGCATAAACGAATTATGTGCGTTCCTTCAATTGAACAATGTGCATCCGCTCATAAAGGCAGCGGTCGCACAGGCATATATTTTGGTTATCAGACCGTTCCCGGAAGGCAACGAGCGACTGAGCCGTATCCTTTCAAGTATTATCCTCATACGAGCGGGATATACATTTTTCAGCGACATCAGCTTGTCCGCTCTTATTGCAAAAAGGAATTATGCTTATTACGAGGCTGTCTCAAACATTTTGAGCGAAGAAAACGGCGGTGACCTTACATATTTTGTCGGATATTTCCTTGAGCTTTTGTCCCGTGCCGTTGATGAACGCAGAATGCGGATAAGGCAGAGAGAAGAACACGCAAGGCAGACTGAAAAGGAACTGGCAAAAACTGCTCTTACACCTTCATTTTCAGCTCCCGACACCAACGAGAACGCGCCTTTTGAGGAAGGAGGTGAAGGCATTGACGGTTTTTTCACGGTAACACCGACAGAAACAATGACGGAGGAAAATGACATAACGCTTGCAAGGGTGCGTGACCTTTTATACAGACATCTTGGTAGCGATGGCGCAATAATCCAAAAATGTGCTGTTCTTCTGCTTAAATATTTAGATGATGGCATTTATTCCTTTACTGCCGGTGATCTTGAAAAGGGCTGCAATGTGTCGGCATATCAAGCGGGCAATCTCATAACCCACTTACGGGAAGAAAATATCATCGAAAGCGGTGAATGGGTTAATAAGCGAAAAACATATCGGTTCAATACCAATCTTCCGCCACTATCGCCAAAGGATTATGCAGATGAAATTATAGATAGTGTGAAAAAACTGCAAAATTCACGAAAATCTGCAAGGGATAAACGTGTATCAGAAATATTGTTGCAATGTTTACCGAAAGGCATAATCACCAAAGCAGATTATATAAATATCGAAAAGGTCGATAAACAGAAGACTGATATGCTTTTTGCGGAACAGTTGGGTATTGTAAAAAAGATTTGTAACGGTGTTTACAGAATTAATCGCAAAATGCCAAACCAACTGCCTTCACTCGGCAACGGTCAGAAAAAAATCATGACAGTCCTTTATAACGCATTTGGTGAAGAAGGATTTACTTGCGATATGGCAAGGGACGCTACGAAGTTGTCCGGCGCTCATGTAAGCTACACACTGCATCAGTTTGTTTTATTACAGATAATTGACTGTAATAAAGAAAGCCCATATATTTACAGAATGCGTGTAAATCCCAAAAATAACCCGGATTATTTCTTAAAAGAAACGCTTTCAGAGACCGAGAGAGTTTCTTCAAAGGCTGTGAAGGAAGGAAAAAAGATTTATCATAGCGATTATTCCGAAGAAGTCTTGTCCCTTATACAAAGACTGGCAAATTCAGCAACATCCTATAAGGACAGACGCTTGGGTGAAAACTTGCAAAAATGCCTTGATAAGGGGATCCTATTAAGGAGCGACTACGAGGAATGGGGCCATACCGAAAGCATATGGAATGCCGATATTTCCCTTGCAAAACAAATGGGGCTTATATCAGACGCTGTTGACGGCGGCTATCTGCTAAATAAGGAATTAAGCTCCGTCAAAGACGAATTGAAACCCCATCAGAAGAGGGCTATAACAGCAATTTACGAGGCTTTTGGTGACAAGCATTTTTCATCGGAAATGATAATTGCGACGCTTAACTATTCAACTTCCTACACATACGCATCACTCCACACCTTGACGCTGATGCGGATTTTGGATCAAAAATCAACGGAAAACGGAAACAGATATCAGCTGCTCGTCAATCCCGATGAACACCCGGAGTATTTTGACATAGCGGCTTAAACGAATAAGGGACGGCGGGTGGGAAAAAAGAAAGGAATATATTATGAACAAATTAACAGAACTTTTTAAGGACAAAAAATATGTAGCCGAACTCTTAAATGAGCATTGTTCACCAACGACAGAAAAGCACGACTGCGCCCCGGTCAATCCCGAATGGATCGATGAAGATATTTCGGCAATGGTCACAGAGGCTTTCCACAGACTTTTACCCGAAGGGATGCCGTATCTTTCGTATATCATTGCAGAGAAAAATCCCGATACTTTATGCGGCGGAGTGTGCGTTGACGCGGATGAAAAGCGTATGCGGTATTTTGTAATAACGGTACTTCCCGATACGGAAAAGCCCTTTAATTACAGTTTCCCACTTATTCAGCAGATGTGGACATTCAGCTTTGCCTGTTGGGAAATCGAACCGCCCCATTCCGCCGATACTAAATAACGCTGTGGTCGAATGGGTAAGCCTTTATCTTGGCAAAGAGCCGTATAAAGGGATTAATATGCTTTCACAGCAGTGGGTTGAAACGGAGGATTTTGACGGTATAGAATCGGATGTTCATCTTTACAAGGTTCGGGAAATGGAACAAAACGACGCGCTTCAAAGGCTTATAACCGCTTTTGATGATGACTATGCTGTCTAAATACGACATAAGAGGTATAAAATATGTTTTATGCCAATCGTGGTAGCAATAAGAAAATATTTCACGCATCCGACTGCTCTTACATTAAGGACCGTAACAGTTGCATTTCATTCCCCACGGAGGAAGATGCCCGTGCAGAGGGTTACAGGCAATGCGACAGATGCGCTGCCATCACAAAGGAGTATCTGAACGGAAATGCTAAAATTATAAAAAGCCTTTGCAAAAAGTATCATATGACGGTGAAGCTCTTTGATGGGAAACTGTATGTATTTAAGGGCGAAAGCGGCTGGATGCTAACAGTAAACCAAAACGGGAAACTGATTCTATTTCACAGAAATGAGAGGTCAAGACATAATGTCATCATCACAAAATTATCCGCTTACCACAGACAAAAAACAAATCTATCGACTGTTGAGGAATATTTACGGTATATCCTCTACCATGAAAGCCTTGACTTTCAGGAAAAACGAGCCTTTCAAAGCATCGAAAAGAATGCGCCGCACGGGCAGAAAAGCCGTAAGGGATACTACAAAAAGCGGAAGGCTCTGAAACGGAAGTTCGGTATTAGCAGAACCATAAAACTGCTGAACGAGTTAAACAAAAAGAACGGAGGTAATTAAAAAACAATTCCATATCATTTTCCTTATGCCTATCGACTTTTTCTTCGGTAGGCATAATTTTTTTGCGTTTTGGGTTAACAAATCGCTGTTTTCGTGGCCTACCTATAGGAGGTGTTTTTTGTGACACAATCAGAAAAAAACAAAATCGTGCTGTTAAAGCGGCGTGGAATGACCTATAGTGAGATTTCAAAGGTAATGGGAATAAACGCAAATTCAATTGCCTCGTTCTTACGGAGAAATAAAAATACGAACACAAAAGAACAAAACGGCATTTGTAAAAACTGTGGGAAAAGGCTCTCTTCAGACCGTCAAAAAAAGTTTTGCTCCGATGTCTGCAAAAATGCGTGGTGGAATTTGCACAGAGACGAAAAAGGGACATACGCTTCGCATAACTCTTCCTGCCAATGCTGCGGAAAGAAGATAAATACATACGGCAATCCGGGCAAAAAGTATTGTTCACACGATTGCTATATACAGCATCGATTCGGAAAGGCAGGTAAGGAAAATGCTTGACCGTAAAAATATAGCCACCTACATCATATCCTTAAACCACGCAAAAATCCTGTTGGATAAAGGTTTAATAACAATAGAAGAATACAACAATTATGATACAATTTTAAGGCAAAAATACGGCATATTTGAGGGTAGTATTTTTCGCAAAAAAGCTTGATATATAGCGGTTTTAGAGGTAATATGCTACATACAAAAGGAGGGAAAAATATGCCGAAAATAAAAAAGGTTCAAACCCCACAGAATTATGAAAAGCCGATAAGGGTGGCGGCCTATGCGCGTGTTTCAAGCGGTAAAGACGCGATGCTCCATTCGCTCTCGGCACAGGTGAGCTATTACAGCGATTTGATTCAAAAGCACCCCGGTTGGTTTTATGCCGGGGTATATACGGATGAGGCTGTGACGGGTACAAAAGAAGATCGTGAAAATTTTCAAAGGCTCATTGCCGATTGCAAAGCGGGCAAAATTGATATGGTAATCACAAAATCCATATCACGCTTTGCAAGGAACACCGTAACGCTATTAGAAACGGTCAGAGAGCTTAAAAACATGAGCATTGATGTTTTCTTTGAAGAACAGAATATTCATACCATGAGCAACGAGGGCGAGCTTATGCTTACCATTCTCGCTTCATACGCACAGGAAGAAAGCCGATCCGTTTCGGAAAACTGCAAATGGCGGATACGAAAGAATTTTGAAGAAGGAAAAGCAAATACATTTTCACTTTACGGTTATGAAAAGATTAACGGTGAAATACGCATCAAAGAGGATGAGGCGGAAGTTGTCAGAGAGATTTTTAACCTTTATCTTTCAGGCATTGGCACCACAAAAATAGCCAAGATTTTAAGGCAGAAAAAAATACCCTCTCCGAAAGGCAGTGAATGGAGTTCTACAAAAATAAGAGCTACTCTTCGGAATGAAAAATATATCGGGGATATGCTTCTGCAGAAGGTTTATACCAAAGACCATTTATGTAAGAAAACAGTTCCTAACAACGGTGTCCTTCCCAAATATTATGTAGAAGATACGCATCCCGCCATTATTTCTAAAGAGGATTTTGAGAAGGTACAAAAGCTGTTCTCGGAACGAAGCTCTAACACCGGGAAAATACGCTACGATTATGATTTAAAGGGAATAGTTTTTTGCGGATGCTGCGGTCACCGATATAGGCGCAAGAAAAACTATAAAAAGTATGTTTGGAGATGCGGCGCCTACTCCTTAAACGGTCTTGAAGCCTGCTCATCAAAACAAATCCCCGACAGCATCCTTCACGACCTTGCAGTCAATTGCGAAAAGGAAATTGAGAAAATTATTATTCTTCCCGAAAACAATGTACAGTTTATTTTTACTGATAAAACAGAAATAATAAAGCATTGGGTTCAACCGTCACGGGCGGACAGTTGGACTGACGAAATGAAAGATAAAGCCCGAAAACAAACGATAGAAAGGATTATGCGAAATGCCGAGAATAACTAAAATTGACGCTACGATTAACCCCTTGACGCATTTACCGCAGATAGGTATTGCAAAAAGAAAAACCGCCGCCTATGCCAGAGTATCTACCGACAGCGATGAGCAGTTTACAAGCTACGAGGCGCAGGTCGATTACTATACGAAAATGATAAATAATAACCCACAGTGGGATTTTGTGAAGGTTTATACCGATGAGGGTATTTCGGGACTAAGTACAAAAAAGCGTGACGGCTTCAATGAAATGATAAAGGACGCTCTTTCCGGCAAGATCGATTTAATAATTACAAAGTCGGTCAGCCGATTTGCACGAAATACGGTGGACAGCCTTGTAACCATTAGAAAGCTAAAGGACAAAGGCTGTGAATGCTATTTTGAAAAAGAGAATATTTTCACTTTTGACGGCAAGGGCGAATTGCTGATTTCCATAATGTCCAGTCTTGCACAAGAGGAAAGCCGATCCATTTCCGAAAATGTAACATGGGGTAAAAGAAAGCAGTTTGCCGATGGGAAAATCAGTCTGCCTTACAGTTCCTTCCTCGGCTACGATAAAGGCGAAGACGGTAAGCCTATAGTGAACGAATCTGAAGCGGAGACGGTAAGGGAAATATACCGCCAATTTATGCTCGGCAAATCCGTCACAGCCATTTGCAGAAACCTCACAAAAAACGGTCTTAAAACTCCCGGCGGAAAAGACAAATGGCGCGAGTCGACCGTTTACAGCATTTTAAGGAACGAAAAATACAAGGGTGACGCTTTACTTCAAAAGAAGTTCACGGTTGATTTTCTGCAGAAGAAGATGAAAAAGAATGAGGGCGAAGTGCCACAATACTATGTTGAAGGCAGCCACGAAGCAATAATTTCCCCGGCTGAATTCAAACTGGTACAGGCTGAGATGAAACGCAGATCCGATATGGGTAAAAGGTTCAGCGGAAAAAGTATATTTGCATCAAAAATCGTTTGCGGTGACTGTGGCGGATATTACGGCTCCAAGGTATGGCACTCCACAGATAAGTATCGAAGAACCGTACTGCACTGCAACAACAAATTCAACGGCACAAAATGCTCCACTCCCACCCTTGATGAAAATACCGTCAAAGAAGCGTTTATAAAAGCGTATAACATAGTTTCCGGGAGCAAAGACGAAATCTTATTAAACTGCGAAACATTACTGCAGTCCCTTGAAGACACAAGCGGTATCGATAAGAAAATTGGCAAAATTGATGCGGAGTTAAAATCCATAGCCGACCTAATTTCTGACCTCATAAGCAAAAATTCCACACAGGCCTTATCGCAGACGGACTACAACGAAAAGTACACCGAGCTGACTAAAAAATATGAAAAAAAGCTAAAGGCGAAAACCAAACTCCTGTCACAGAAACAAGACCTTGAATACCGTATCACCGAAATTAAGGCATATGTTGAGAAACTGAAAAGCTCTGAAAGTGTTATATCCGAATGGGATGATATGCTTTGGATGCTGCTTATCGAAAAAGCCACCGTTTATCACAACGGGAAAATATCCTTCCTATTCAAAGACGGAACGGAAGTAAACGTGTAAAACGAAAAAGATATAACCAAAACCGTGAAAAAGCTATTATGCAGTTTCACGGTTTTTTCGCTTTTGGATTGAAATTTTGATGATTTTGAGGTATAATGAAAAAAGGAAATTGTTTTTTCGGAGGTAATAGTGATATGTGGATAATATTTGCTGTCCTGTCTGCTATATTTGCGGCTCTTACCTCAATCTTGGCGAAAATCGGAATAGATGGTGTAAACTCAAATCTTGCAACGGCGATACGAACTGTCGTAGTTGTTATTATGGCTTGGAGTATGGTGTTTTTAACCCATACGCAAAGCGGTCTTTCGGAAATAAGCAAAAAAAACTGGCTGTTCTTGATATTGTCGGGACTTGCCACAGGCGCATCATGGTTGTGTTATTACAAGGCACTGCAAACGGGTGAAGTATCAAAGGTTGTCCCCATTGATAAATTCAGTATTATAATAACGCTTATACTGGCATTTGTTTTTCTGCATGAAGAATTTACAGCGAAATCACTTATAGGCTGTATTCTGATTGCCGCAGGAACTTTGATAATGGTGTTGTAATTTTTTTATGAAAGGATGATGATTATGGCTAAAATTCTGACAGTATATTATTCACGCAAAGGCGAGAATTATTGGAATGGCAGTTTGAAACATATTGATAAAGGAAATACAGAGCGTGTTGCAGAGTTTATCCAAAAGGCTGTGGGCGGCGACTTATTTGAGGTTGATACCGTCAAGCCTTACTCCGAAAGCTATATGACCTGCATTGACGAAGCGAAAAAAGAACTTCGGGAAAAGGCTCGCCCTGAAATAAAAGCATACCCCAATAATTTTGAAAGCTATGATACGCTTTTTGTAGGTTACCCTAATTGGTGGGGTACGATGCCGATGTGTATGTTTACCCTTCTTGAGCATTTTGACCTTTCGGGTAAAACGATTATTCCGTTCTGCACAAATGAAGGAAGCGGAATGGGTGTCAGTGAACGGGATTTGAAAAGCATTTGTAAAAATGCTACAGTTAAAGGCGGTCTTTCAATACACGGTGCAGAATCCGAACAATCTGAAGCTAAGGTTTCTGCGTGGGCAAAAGTGGCAATAAAGTAAGGAGCAGAAATGAATATAAAACTGAAACCGTTATCAACTGAAGACCACGACAGGTTTATTCGAGATAATCAGGACGCTTTTAATTACGGAGCGTTGCAGGAATTCGGCTTGCGTGACGACCATTTTGAAGAGGATGGCGAAATAATATCAAAAGAAACAATTGAGAATGCTATCCGTGACGGCGAAGCATACCGCATAGTATGTGATAATGAAAATGTCGGCGGCATGGTAGTTAAGATAGACGGCGAGCGTGGAGATCTTGAATTATTGTTTGTTTCACCATCTGTACACAGTAAAGGCATAGGTTATCGGGCATGGTGTGAAATGGAAAAACGCCATCCCGAAGTTAAAGTATGGGAAACAGTGACACCGTATTTTGAAAAACGGAATATTCATTTTTATGTTAATCGGTGCGGCTTTCACATTGTAGAGTTTTTTAACAAGCACCATCCGGATCCGAAAGAACCGGATACGGACAATAGCGAATTAAACAACCAGTTTCCCGAAGGTATGTTCCGCTTTGAAAAGATAATGAAATAGACATAAAACACTCATATAAACTAAACTTACTGAATCAGCCTCACTGCCGTGGGGCTTTTTAATTATATAATTTAAAATGATTTTTCTTAAATTCAATGACACCCTCATCGCGCAGATTGCCGAGTTCATTTGAGAGAGCACTTCTATCAGCACAAAGGTAGTCTGCAAGCTGCTGCCTTGAAAACGGAATGGTGAACGAATTTGATTTCTTTTTCTGCGATACCTCTGAAAGGTAGCTTAATATTTTGTCACGCATTTTTCGCTTTGATATATGTTCAATCTTACTTGAAAACTGTATATTTTTATCTGCTAAAACCTTTACCAGATTTTTTATCATTTTATTATTTATCTCAACTTCTGCACATGATGAGTTGAAAATCCTGTCTATAGTAAAATACATTACCTTTGTGTCTTTTTCGGCAACAACATTTACTTCCGACAAACCGCTTGTGGAAAGAGCATAACTGATACCGAAAAGCTGTGGCGGTGAAAGTTTTGACATAATTGAAGTGTTGCCCCAAAAATCATCACGGGAAATAATGGCTCCGCCTTCTATTATCATTCCGAGTGAAGTGATTTTATCTCCGATAAGGAGTATGTTTTCGTTGTTTTTATATGTTTTTATTTTTGCGCCTATGCAGTTAGCCGCTATCAGTATTTCCTTGTCTGTCATTTTTGAAAATAACTGTGACTGTCTTAAAATATCAAGATATTTTTCCATATAAAGAAAACTCCTAAAAAATTCATGTTTCGTTGTAATTACAACGGACTTTGTTTTAATTATAGCGTATAATTGCATTAAAGTCAAGAGTGAGGAGGCAAGATTATGAGAAATTTAAACATACGAAAAGTAGCTGTTGTTGGGTGCGGATTTGTCGGTTCAGCTTCGGCATTTGCAATTATGCAAAGCGGTCTGTTTACCGAAATGGTACTGATTGACGCAAACAAAACAAAAGCGGAGGGTGAAGCATTGGATATCAGTCACGGGCTGCCGTTTGCAAAGCCTATGAAAATTTACGCAGGTGATTACGATGACATTAAGGACGCTTCACTTATTATCGTAACAGCAGGTGCTGGACAAAAGCCCGGTGAAACAAGGTTAGACCTTGTAAAAAAGAATATAGCAGTTTTTAAGTCTATTATTCCCGAAATATCGAAGCGCAATAAAGACGCCATTTTGCTTGTAGTCGCAAACCCTGTTGATATACTCACTTATGTTTCTGCAAAATTAAGCGGCTACCCTGAAAATCGTGTTTTCGGTACGGGTACTGTACTTGATACTGCAAGACTGAAATATTTAATAGGCGAACATTTACAAGTTGATCCGCGAACTGTTCACGCATTTATAGTCGGCGAACACGGCGATAGCGAGATTGTTGCGTGGAGTAGTGCCAATGTTTCTGGTGTGCCACTTCATGATTTCTGTGAAATGCGGGGACACTTCAATCACAAGGAAGCTATGAAAGAATTAGCCGACGGTGTAAAAAACAGCGCATACGAAATTATTGAAAAGAAAAATGCTACATATTACGGAATTGCAATGTCGGTAAAACGCATTTGTGAGGCTATTGTAAGAGACGAGAAAACAATACTTCCCGTTTCATGCGTTCATCACGGAAACTACGGTATTGATAATGTTGCACTCAGCATTCCTGTTATAGTCGGAAAAGACGGCATTGAAACATCAGTTCCAATAAAATTAAATGAACAAGAAACCGTTGATTTGAAAAAATCAGCAGAAACACTAAAAAATGTTTTAGCAAATGTATTTGAAGAATCGGAGGAACAAAAATGATACGCAGAGTAATAGAAATAGATAAAGAAAAATGCAACGGCTGCGGTATTTGCGTAAAGGCTTGTCACGAAGGTGCGATAGGTCTTGTTGACGGCAAGGCGCAACTTATGCGTGATGATTACTGTGATGGATTGGGCGATTGCCTGCCTGAATGTCCTACCGGTGCTATCAGCTTTGTAGAACGCGAGGCTGCCGCTTATGACGAAGCAGCAGTTAAGGCAAATAAGTTGAAAAATGCTGATACAGCGTTTCATCACGGTGCCTGTCCGGGCAGCGCAGCACACAAGGTGGAGCATAATACGCAGGGAAACAATACAGTGAGTGTACCGGGACAGCTTTCGCAATGGCCTGTTCAAATCAAGCTTGCTCCCGTAAATGCTCCGTATTTTGAAAATGCAAGTCTTTTAATAGCAGCAGACTGTACCGCCTACGCATACGGCAATTTCCACAATGATTTTATAAAGGGAAAAATCACGCTTGTGGGCTGTCCGAAGCTCGACAGTATTGATTACAGCGAAAAACTCACAGAAATACTGAAACAAAACGATATTAAGAACATAACGCTTACAAGAATGACAGTCCCGTGTTGCGGCGGATTGGAGCTTGCCGTAAAAAAAGCCATAGAGGCAAGTGGTAAGGATATACCTTTAAAAGTGGCTGTTATTTCGCCCGATGGCGGTATAGCGGAAATAAGATAATCTGAATAGAGGTGCGATTTATGAATTACAATGATTGGAAAGAAAAAACAAAAGATTTCAAGGTGGTTGATGTCAGAGGCGTTGCGGGAAATTTTTTTGCAGGTCTTAAAGGGCAGGCAATAAAAACACCTGTCGGAAATGGTTTGGAGATAATACAGACATTTGAGCCGATACCTCTTTATGATGTAATGGATCAGCTTGGTTTTGAACGCCATACGGAAAAGAAAGCCGAGAATGAATTTCATGTTTATTTTTACAGAACAGAAGAAAAAGAGGATATGGGTAACATACCTATGAGACCTGCGTCAATTACCAATTTTCCCTTGATAGATGAGGAATTGGGAAAAGTGGCGGTTGAGTTTTGGGATTTGACTTGGAACGATAAAAAAAGAAGTCTGCCCTACGAAATACGGCTCTTATTGTCGCTTACAAACGCAGTCGGAGCAGGCAGAATGAGGCAGGCAACACGGGAGCTGGTAAAAGCCTATATCCACGGCATTGACTCTTCCGCCCTTGATGATGTATTTGAGCTTTTGGCTTGGAATCAGGGAATCGGATATTTCAGTTCCGAAATAAGCCCATCCACCCTGTTTGCGGCATATAAAACAATTAAACAACAGGAAAAGCAAGGGAAAAGCCGTGAAGAAATCAATACTTTGTTGAAAGAAAAGTTTGGTGAAAAAAATCCCGATGTAAAAATCATGTAAGAGGTATCGATATGAAAGAAAAAACAGGAGTTATATTTTCGATTGCAGCAGACAATCCGCCAATTATCGGGTGTACCGTATCAAAAGAAATACACAGCGGGTTTGATAATTATATTACACATTTTTCGCTTGCAGAAAAGACAGATATAAGCGCAGAAATATATTCTTATAATAAGCTGATCATAATGCAAAAAGGTGATATGACCGTATCTGTAAACGGAGAAAAAATAGCGATTAAAGAAAATGAATGTATTATTACGCCTACCGATATTCCTGTTGGTATGACGGCAGAAAACGAAGCGATTTATACAGAAATAGGTTTAAGGAGGAACAGTAAAATGAACAAAGCAATAAACGCAGGGGAAGTATTCAGATTGGGCGATCTTGTGCCCTATCAAGAAGGCAAAATCGTAAATATGGATATTGCCGCAAACGAAAAAATGAAGTTTGTTGTTATGAGTTTTGATAAGGGCACAGGTCTTGCCGAACACGCAGCACCGGGCGAAGCATTGATTTTTGCGCTTGACGGTGAGGGTGTTATAGGCTATGAAGGAACGGAACATATATTAAAGCAAGGCGAAAACTTTAAATTCGCAAAAAACGGAAAACATTATGTAAAGGCAAACAGCAAATTTAAAATGGCACTTTTGCTGACGATAGAATAAAAGGAGGAAAACTATGAGAGCTTATGTTGACAAAGATGAATGTATAGGCTGCGGACTTTGTGAAATGACCGCACCTGATGTGTTCAGAATGACAGATGACGGTAAAGCAGAAGCGTATGCCGATACAACAGATGAAAACAAAGATGCAGTACAAGAAGCAATAGAAGGCTGCCCTGTTTCAGCAATAAAAGAGGAGAAATAAGAAAATGAAAAGAAATGTAAAAAATAATGTCAACTGGGTAGGCTACATTGATTGGGAATTACCAATGTCTGAAGAATACAGGCCGCTTTAACTCTTTTCACATCAAACACCTCCTTCACACACATACCTACGGCAGTAGTATCGGTGCGTAAATTACGGTGAGGCGACAAGCGAAACTTACAGTTTGTAAAACCGTATGCCGTTAGATTTTACAGGCTATATGTACGCTCACACGGTGACTAAATCACATATCAATTATAGCATATTTTTTTTAAAAAATCAATTTGTTTTTTGAAATTTTTATGAATTTTCTTATTCTATTATTGAAAATCAGCTGACATTATGCTATAATGTTATAACAGTCGTGTTGCGAAAGCGTAAGTCCGGATTGTATTTGGACTTACGCTTTTGTACCATTTAAAGAAAGGACGATTTTTATGAAAAAATTTTTACC
>CACZWA010000027.1 GCA_902784685.1 uncultured Ruminococcus sp. | reverse complement strand
ATCTCTACCGTACAAAAGTACGCCTACGAGTTTTAAAGGACGAAATATACCTTCGCTTCTCAGCCTCTGCTTAAGCTTAATGACTTTGTCATTAAGCTGCAATCGGCGGAGAAAAGTTCTCCGCCGATTTTTTAATGTATGTGATTTAAAATTCCGAAAATACAAAACATACAATCTGGCAGGTAGGTATAATAACGGAAGAGCCGTTAATGCTGCCGTTGCAGTAGTTGGAGTTCCAGAAAAGACCGTTGTTACAGCCGCAGTCGCCGAGAGGATTTGCGGGAGCGGAAGGAAGGTTTGTAACGAGCTTAACCGAATTGTTGTTTGCCCATACAAGAAGTCCTGTGAAGCCGCTGCCCGAAACGCCGCCGCTTGCGGTGAAAATTGTAACAACTCTGCCTATGTTGTTGCAAAGCTGTTCAATAAGCGGAGAGCCGGGACCGCCTGCAGGGCCTGTCATTGCACCTGCTATAGGACCGCCACAGCCCGGGTCGTATCCGCCGCAACCGCAGTTGTTGTCGAAATTGTTATACATAAGTTTGCCTCCTTTTTATGTTAACGTGGTTTTTATTCCACACTAATATTATATGAGCAGGCAAAAATTTTGACACAGTTTTTGCAAAATATTATGCTATTGACTTTTTTTACCGCAAGAGTTATAATATTTTCAGAGCATTTTTATTGATTGGTAGGTGAAAAAGTGGATATTGAAACTCTGGAAACTTATGCGGATAAGGTATCGCATATTGCGGCAGTAAATTCCGCAGTTATAATAATTTTATGCTTTATTATCTACAAGGCTTTGATATATCTGGCTGTTAAAAGCGGAAAAAACGTTTTTACCTCAAAAAAGAGCAAATCTTATATGAAAATGTCGAAAAACATTTTGCGCTATGTTTTTATAGTTGTAGCAATTCTGCTTGTTTTGCAGGCTAACGGCATAAACGTAAGCTCAATGCTTCGAGGCATCGGAATTGTCGGTATTATAATCGGTTTTGCCGTTCAGGACGTTTTAAAGGATATGATAAAGGGCTTTGATATTATCTCCGACGACTATTTCCATGTCGGTGATGTTGTTCTGTACAAAAATATATGCGGTAAAGTTATTTCAATTGGGCTTAAAAATACTAAAATTCAGGATTTAAAAACAATGAATATTGTTTCTGTTACAAACAGAAATATTGAACAAGTTGAAATTGTTTCAAAACAGCTTGATATTATTGTTCCCATGCCGTATGAGGTAAGCGTTGAAACGGCGGAGAAAGCGGCGGGCGATATTCTTGCGAGAATTTCAAGGCTTGAAGCGGTTGAAAAATGTGAGTACAGGGGAGTAGACGAGCTTGCCGCATCGAGCATAAACTACCGTTTGCGTCTTTTCTCAAACCCCGAAAATCATTTGCAGTTAAAGCGTGACGCTTTGCGATGTGTGCTTTTGGGACTTGAAGAAAATAATATTTCCGTTCCGTATAATCAGATTGACGTACATACAAAATAAAAAAGTGGGATGCACCTTTTGGTACATCCCCATTCTTTAATATCTTTGATTATAAGGTAAGAGAAGGTGCTGAATATACTCTTGCGTTAAGCTCGCTGTTAAGCATATAAAGCCCTTTTGAGTCAGCTCCGAAAAGCTCCATTTTTGTAATCATATCTGAAGCGTTCTTTTCTTCTTCGCCCTGCTCTTTAACAAACCAGTCGAGAAGCTGCATTGTGCGGAAATCGTGTACCTCGTAAGCTGCGGCGTAAATGTTGTTAATGAGAGAGGTAACGTACTGCTCATGCTCATAAGCTTTTTTAAGAGGAGACATATTGTCGCCGACTTCCCATTCGGGCTTTGCGATTGCCTCAAAGGTTACTTTCTCGCCGTTGTTTTGAAGATACTGATAAAACAGCATTGCGTGGTCACGCTCTTCCTGAGCCTGTATTTTGTACCAGTTCTCAAAGCCGTCAAGCCCTACCGAAGCGTAGTAGTTCGCAAAATCAAGATAAAGATATGCGGAGTAAAGCTCCTTGTTTATCTGGTCGTTAATTAAATTTGATACTTTTTCGTTCATAGTGCATTTTCCTTTCGTTTTGTTTATATTCATATTTTACCATATTTTTTGAGTTTTGTAAATACTTAAAACAGCTCAAATTAAGGCAACCATTTTAACGTGAGGTATTCCTTCTTCCAAAAATTCCTCCGAGGTCTGTTTGAAACCGAATTTTTCGTACATACCCTTTGCATAGGTCTGCGCGTCTATTACTATTTTTTCGCCGTGAAGTTTTTCCTTCACGGTTTTTATCGCTTCGTTTAGAATTATACCTGCATAGCCCTTGCCTCTTTCGGTTGTAAGAACTCTGCCGATTTTTATTTCGTCCATGCCATGCACAATTCTTAAATATGCTTTAATTTCCGCACCGTTAAGAAGAAAAATGTGGTAAGCGCTTTTGTCAAGAGAGTCAATATCCTGATAAGCGCAGTCTTGCTCAACAACAAAAATCTGCGCACGAACCCTTAAAATTTCGTAAAGCTCGTCGGTATTAAGTTCGTTAAACCGTTTTATGACAAGTTCCATTTTTTCTCCTTCCCGAATACGTCACAGTACACAAAAGAGCCAAGCGCCTATGCGCCCGGCTCTTAAAATGTTTAGCCTAAATGTTTTTTTACAAGCTCATTAACTGTTTTTCCGTCGGCTCTGCCTTTAACCTTTGGCATAAGGGCGGACATAACCTTACCCATATCTTTCATTGAAGAAGCGCCGGTTTCGCTAACAGTTTCGCTTACTATTTTGTCTAATTCCTCTTCGGTCAGCTGGGAAGGCAGATACTTTGTAAGTATCTCAATTTCCCTCTGTGTTGCTTCAATTAAATCCGCTCTGCCTGCTTTTTCAAAATCAGGCAAAACATCTTTTCTTTTTTTGACTTCTTTGGCAATTACCTCAATAATTCCCTCGTCGTCAAGAGTTATTTTTTTATCTTTTTCGACCTGCAAAACACCGGCACGAACCATTTGAACAGCATTTTTCTTTATTTCGTCCTTTGCCTTCATTGCATCTTTCAGGTCATTTGCAAGCTGTTCTTTAAGCATAATAAATTCACCGCTTTAAAATAGAATTAATATTTTCTTTTTCTTGCTGCTTCTGATTTCTTTTTACGCTTTACGCTCGGTTTTTCATAATGCTCTCTTTTTCTGAGTTCATTAAGTACACCGGATTTAGCGCACTGGCGTCTGAATCGACGGATAGCATTCTCTAACGATTCGTTCTCTTTAAGTCTGATTTCTGACATTCGATTCCCTCCCCTCGCCGTTTACAATTAACGAGAATTAGACAAATGTATAATTAACATCTGTATTATACAACATTTTTGACTGTTTGTCAAGTTTTTTTGTTAAAAATGCAAATTTTTCACAATTCTGCCACAAAGTTTTTTAAGAGCGGTCGTCAACAAACAGTTCTCTCACGCCGCTGTCCTGAGCTTTTGATTCGGCTTTGGGAGCTGCGGGAGCTTCTGCTCTACCGTCCCTTATATCAAAGAATTTTTTTGCAACCTGCGGGAAAAGAGCATAGCTGAGTACGTCCTCTTCGCATTTTGCAAAGTCTTTCGTTTCTTCACGGTATGCGTCAAGCTCCGGCTTTAAAAGGTCTGCCGGACGGCAAGAAATAACTTCCTCGTCGCCGATTGCTTTTTTTCTTACTTCTTCGTTTACTTCGCCCGGAAGCTGACCGTATTCGCCTCTTAAAAGACCTTTTGATTCTTTTGTTATCATCTTGTATCTTTCACCCGAAAGAATATTAAGAACTGCCTGTGTACCGACAATCTGGCTTGTGGGCGTTACAAGCGGCGGATAACCGAAATCTTTTCTTACTCTCGGAACTTCGGCAAGCACCTCGTAATATTTATCCTCGGCATTTGCCTGTTTAAGCTGAGAAATAAGGTTTGAGAGCATTCCGCCCGGAACCTGGTAAAGAAGCGTGTTTGAATCGACGTTAAGCACCTTCGGGTCAAGTGTGCCTTCCGCTTTCATCTTGGCGGCAACTTTTCTGAAATGAGCGGCCGCCTCGCTGAGTTTGCCGAGGTCAAGACCTGTATCGTACTCGGTACCTTTAAGCGTTGCAACAAGCGACTCCGTAGAAGGGTTACTTGTGCCGTTTGCCATTGGCGAAAGCGCACAGTCAACAATATCCACGCCTGCCTGAATTGCCATAAGGTTTGTCATATCGCCTGTTCCGGCGGTGTTGTGTGTATGAAGATGAATCGGCACGCCGACATTTTCTTTTAATTTTTTAACAAGGCTGTAAGCGTCGTAAGGAAGGAGCAAGTTTGCCATATCCTTAATACAAATTGTATCGGCGCCCATTTTTTCAAGCTGCATGGCAAGCTTTACGAAGTAATCCTCGTTATGAACAGGACTTACAGTGTAGCTGATTGCCGTTTCGCAGTGACCACCGTAATATTTAACAAATTTAACAGCCGCCTCAAGGTTTCTGGGGTCGTTAAGCGCATCGAAAATTCTCACAACATCAATGCCGTTTTCGATTGATTTTTTGCAGAATGCCTCAACAACGTCATCTGCGTAGTGCTTGTAGCCGAGGATATTCTGTCCTCTGAAAAGCATTTGCAGTTTTGTGTTTGGCATAGCTTTTTTAAGTGTACGAAGTCTCTCCCAGGGGTCTTCGTTCAAAAAACGCATACAAGCGTCAAAGGTTGCGCCGCCCCAACATTCGAGCGACCAGTAACCGATGCTGTCGAGGATTCCGAGTGCCGGAAGCATATCCTCAATACGCATACGGGTTGCCGCCTGCGACTGATGGGCGTCTCTTAATATTGTATCTGTAATAAATACTTTTTTTGCCATAAGTCATTATATCCTTTCATTTAAGACTTTGTATCAGCCGAACATAGCAAGCAAAGCGCCTGCGGCAATTGCCGAGCCGATAACACCAGCAACGTTCGGTCCCATAGCATGCATAAGAAGGAAGTTTCCGGGGTCCTCGCTTTGACCAACCTTCTGAGAAACACGGGCTGCCATGGGAACAGCAGAAACACCTGCCGAGCCGATAAGCGGATTTATCTTCTTTCCTTCGGGAAGGAACAAGTTCATAAGCTTTGCAAGAAGTATGCCGCCTGCCGAAGCTACCGCAAAGGCAACAACGCCCATAACGATAATCTTTATTGTTTGAAGGCTAAGGAAAGTGTTTGCGGTTGCCGTTGCACCTACCGTTATTCCGAGGAATATGGTAACTATGTTCATAAGTTCGTTTTGAACTGTTTTTGAAAGCCTTTCAACCGCTCCGCACTCACGCATAAGGTTACCGAGCATAAGACTGCCGATAAGAGCGCCTGCCGAAGGAATTAAAAGCGCAACAAAAACACTTACCACTATCGGGAAGATAATCTTCTCTGTTTTTGAAACCTTTCGAAGCTCCTTCATACGAATTGTACGCTCTTTCTTTGTTGTGAGAGCTTTCATAATGGGGGTCTGAATAACCGGAATAAGCGCCATATATGAGTATGCCGCAACGGCTATCGGGCCTAAAAGTTCGGGAGCAAGCTTTGTTGTAACAAAAATTGCCGTAGGACCGTCCGCACCGCCGATTATACCGATAGAGCCAGCCTGCGCTTCGGTAAAGCCGAGGTATCTTGCGCCTATAAAGGTTGCGAAAATGCCGACCTGTGCGGCAGCACCCAAAAGAAGGCTGACGGGGTTTGCAATAAGCGGACCGAAATCGGTCATTGCGCCTACGCCTATGAATATAAGACACGGATAAATTCCGAGTTTAACGCCAAGGTAAAGGTAATCGAGAAGTCCCGGGCTTACCGCATTTGAAGCGGTGAATAAATCCCAATGCACATGACCGCCCGCAAAAAGCTCTTCGTGGAACATATCCGCACCAGGAAGGTTCGTAAGAAGCATACCGAAAGCTATCGGCAAAAGAAGAAGCGGCTCAAACTGCTTAACAATTGCAAGATAAAGCAGTACGAAAGCTATGAGCATCATAATAAGGCATTTTGGGTTTGCGCCGAGCTTTGAAAAGCCCATTTCACGGATAAACCCAAGAATGGCATTGCCGCCCTCTTTGTTCAAGATGTCGTCGTAGTTTAAAGTTACGACATCATCCTCAGAAAGCTGTTTGCCTGCTTCAATAACCTCGGCGTTTTCGGTATAATACTGAATTGTACAGTTAATTATCGGGTTTTTGCCGCCCTCGGTATAGCCCGGAATTGTAACGTCAAAAACAATCTGTTTTTCTGCGCCCGGAGCTATTTCGGGTGTCATTGTGCCTTTAGAGCCGTTAATTGTTACGCCTGCGTCCTCCGTACTTATGGAAACGGCAGATGTTGCGATTGTTTCACGGCTTGTGTTTGCCACCGTTACGGTAAGGGTATTATCTTCGGCATTATAAACCGCAGATTTTACTATTTCTATTCCGTCTGCATTTCCCTGCTCTGACTGCCCTGCACAAAGACCTATAATTCCGGTGCTAAGCAAAATAAGGCAAAACGCAAGAAAAGCAGAAACACGTTTTTTGTTCATTATAAATCGTTCCTTTCAGGTATTCTGCTTTTATTCTATTGTGCAAAGCGGAGTGCCGGACTCAACTGTTGCACCCTTTGATGTAAGCACGGTAACTTTTCCGTCACACGGAGCCATAATTTCGTTTTCCATTTTCATAGCTTCGAGTATCATAAGAACGTCGCCTTTTTTAACACTTGCGCCGTTATTAACCTTAACATCAAGAATTGTTCCGGGCATGGGAGCGGAAACCTTTTCGCCGCCTGTCGGCACATTTGCCGCAGGAGCCGCAGGAGCAGGAGCGGCCTGTGCCTCTGCGCCTTCAACTGTTTCAAGAGTAATTTCATATTTTGTTCCGTTAACGTTTACAATATACTTTTTCATTTTTACTATCGTCCTTTCTAAATTTCAAAAACAAAAATTAAAGCTTTTTAACCGAAAGAATACGGATTCCGCCAATATCGGTTCCCATATCCTCAGCGATTGCCGCAGAAACAGCGGCAATAAACTCCTGTTTGTTCGGTATATCTCCGCTTCCCTGTGCAGGCGATACCGCTTGCGTAAGGGGCTTTTCTTTAATGAGAGCCGAGCAAACAGCCCCCATGATTTTGCAGATTAAAATTATGCAGATAAGTCCAACAAATACTGTTGCAATACCTATAAGACAAGAAAGCATTGTTTCTCCGAAATTAACTGCCACAAGCATAATAAATCCTCCTTTCCATAGTAGGGCATTTATGTAAATTCAAAAAATTACCAATGATATTATATCACTTAAAATCCTTGCCGTCAACCGTTTTTGACGCATAAAATTTTTTTTGTGAATTTTTTAATAGCACGGCGCAAAAAAACGCCGCTTTTTTGTGATTTTTTTCGGCTTTTTAAAATGGTAAAAATCACTACCCGATTATATTGACTTTAAATTAAATATATGGTAAAATATTAACATATATTTGTATAAATAGATTAATAATATGTAAAACCAATTATATGTACTTGATTTTTTTGGAAATTGATGGAAAATTAAAAGAAAAATACGGAATATAAAATTGCAGTTCCGACCATAAAATACGGTCAAGCCTATTCGGGAGGAGTTTATGCTCCTCCTATTTATCATTTACAAATAAAATTCACCTCTTTTTTGTCTTTTAAAAAAATGATTGACTTATTTCTTAATTTAATATATAATATAATCTGTAAAATTTTGAAAGGACTCCTTGTTATGAATAACGATTTATTTAGCAGTTACGATAAAATTACAGATAAATGTTTTGAGATTTTTGAAAAAAAGCAGAAGGATTACGGCCCGACATGGATTTTAAACCGCTATTCCTCGCTTATTGACGAAATTTGGCGCAAGGCAAAACGCATACGCACTCTCGAAGAAAACGGCGAGGAAAACGCTCTTATTAACGAGGGCAGAGACGTGGAATATCTTGCAATAATCAACTACTGCGTTATGTGTCTTATACGGCTCGGAGATTACGGCTTGCCTGCGGACAGCGAGGTATTGGAGGACCTTTCAAAGCTCGATTCCGTTACAAACGACCAGCTTTTCACGGCGTATAAAAGCGTTACCGCCGAAATACGGGAGCTTCTTTACCGCAAAAACAACGATTACGGCGACGCATGGCGAAGCATGGGCATTTATTCTATGACCGACCAGGTTTTAATCAGAGTTTATCGCATAAAAACAATTCTCTCAAACGGCGGAAAATGCGAAATATCGGAGGGTGTTGACTCCCAGCTTAAAGACATAATAAATTACTGCGTTTTTGCGCTTATTAAGCTTGCGGAAGCGGCTGAACAGAGATAGAGGAGGACGTCTTTTTGGCAATTCTTGATTTTTTAATTCGGCTGCTTAATGGCGCCGTACATGATATAATATACTATATTCCCGATTATATTTTCAACTTTTCAAAAACCTTTAAAGGGCTTTGGCATTTTGATTCTATGAATGCCTTTCAAGTGGCAAACTGCCTGAAAAAGAACTGGAACTATATTCTCGGCTTTTTGCTTGCGTATCATTCGGTTTATCTTTATACGGGACTGTTTTTTACAAGGAAATTCCGCCCTGCAAAGAAAAACCACAAATATGCGATTTTAATTGCCGCAAGAAACGAAGAAAAGGTTATAGGAAACCTGCTTGAAAGCATACACAGGCAGGACTATCCGAGTGAGCTTGTGACGGTTTTCGTGGTTGCGGACAACTGCACGGACAACACGGCGGCAATTGCGAGAAGCTGCGGCGCTGTTTGCTATGAGCGTTTTGATGACGAACACCGCACAAAGGGCTTTGCATTGCAGTTTTTGCTTGAAAAAATCGAAGAAGATTACGGCAGGCAATCTTTTGAGGGATATTTTATTTTCGACGCCGACAACCTTTTAAAAGGCGACTACATAACACGAATGAACGAAGCGTTTGACGAGGGCGAGAAGATTATTACCTCGTACCGTAACACAAAGAATTTTGACGAAAACTGGATTTCCGCAAGCTATGCTCTGCACTGGTTACGCTCAATAAGGGCAAGCCACAGGGCACGCTCGGTTTTTCGCCTTGCTACGAATATACAGGGAACAGGCTTTCTTTTTGCGAGTGAAATTGTAAAAGACGGCTGGAAATACACTTCGCTCACCGAGGACAGAGCCTTAACTGCCGACGCCGTTGTTCAGGGGTATCATATTTCGTATAACGACGCCGCAGAGTTTTATGACGAACAGCCGGTTAATTTGCGTGTGGCGCTAAGGCAGAGAATACGCTGGGCAAAAGGGCATATTCTTGCTTTTGTTGAGTCGGGGCCGGGACTTCTTAAAAACATTTTCACGGCAAAAGGCTTCAGAAACAAATTTATGTCTTACGATATGTTTATGCTTATTACGCCCCGTGCGCTGTTCTCACTTGCAAGGAGGCTTATTGTTGGCGGACTGTACATATGGGTTTATATTGACAAGGGCTTTTTTGCCTGCCTTATGACTGTAATATGGTGGCGGCTCGGCTGGAGGATAAGCAATCACCTTCCGGCGGCGTGTATGGCGGTTTATGTTTTCATAACCGAAAGGCGCAGAATTAAAAAAATGAGCCTCATTAAAAAGGCATGGTACAGCTTTATGTGGCCGTTTTTCGATATAATCGGCTGTATTTCTATGTATATAGCGCTATTTACAAAGGTTACATGGAAACCGATTCCTCATGAATCCAAAATCACAATAAGTGATGTTGACGAAGGAATTAAGGGAAAGGAAGCGGTAAGATGAATATAGGTATTGTTGGACTGGGGCTTATAGGCGGCTCTATGGCTCGTGCGTATAAAAAGGCAGGGCATAAAGTTTACGCTCTCGATACGGACAAAAGTATGCTTTCTTTTGCGGAAATTTCCGAGGTTGTGGAAGGCTCGCTTTCGCCCGAAAAAATAAAGGAATGTGAGCTTATTTTAATTGCGGTTGTGCCTGAGGCGGCAATCGCTTTTTTGAATGAAAACGCAAAATACATAAGCAAAAAAGCCTTTGTTATAGACTGTTGCGGAACAAAAAGGCAGGTGTGCCGCAAAGGCTTTGAGCTTGCGGGTAAATTCGGTTTTACTTTTGTAGGCGGTCACCCAATGGCAGGAACGCATAAATCGGGCTTTAAAAATTCGAGAAGCGATATGTTTAAGGGCGCGCCAATGGTGCTTGTGCCGCCAGTTTTTGATGACCCTGCGCTTATTTCAAGGGCGGAGGAGCTGCTTAAACCTGCAGGCTTCGGCTCTTTTTCGGTGACAACCGCCGAAAAACATGATGAGATGATTGCCTTTACCTCGCAAATGCCGCATATTATCTCAAATGCGTTTATAAAAAGCCCGACGGCGCTTTCGCATAAGGGCTTTTCGGCAGGGAGCTATAAGGACCTCACAAGGGTTGCATGGCTTAATGCGCCCATGTGGGCGGAGCTGTTTACGGAAAATTCGGATAACGTTTTAAAAGAGCAATATAAAAAGGCGGTCGAAATCGCCGATAAAACCACTCTTTGCAGCCTTCTCGAAGAGGGCAAAAAACGCAAAGAAGAGGTTGACGGGTAAAGGGTATAAATGACGATTGTTAAATAAGATAACGTCCGATGCATTTGTTGCACCAGACGTCAGAGCGCTGACAAACTCGGTCTACCGCAAGCAAACCAATTTAAAGTAAAAATTTAATGGTTTTTATTTAACATTTTTGATAAGAAGGTTAGTGGTGCAGTTTTTAACAAAACTGCACCACTGCTTGCTTTTCGCCCTTTAAATCTCTACCGTACAAAAAGTACGCCGACGAGTTTTAAAGGTCGAAATATACCTTCGCTTCTCAGCCTCTGCTTAAGCTTAATGACTTTGTCATTAAGCTCAGTACTACGGAAAATATGAAAAAGGCGAGTGCGAACTGCCTTTTATAAGAGCAATACAACTTGCAAACTACTACGGCGTGAGCCTTGATTATATCGCAGAAAGAACAAATTTTGAGCAGGGAACGGCAAATCCTAAATTTAGTGACGAAGAACTGAGGATTATTGAAATGTATTCCCGGCTTTCGGAAAAAAACAAGGGAAAACTCGAAATGTTTCTTGAAATGCTTATTGAAGCACAAAACAAACAAAGCTGATTT
>CACZWA010000026.1 GCA_902784685.1 uncultured Ruminococcus sp. | reverse complement strand
ATCTTGTGATAAAAATTTTAAAAGCGTCAGTAAATGCGGATACGCCTGTATTTCGTCAATGAAAATCAGCGTATTTTCCTTTTTGCCCATTTTATTGCCGGCAATCACACTCACCTGCAAATAAAAATCCTCAACGGTTTTAGTATCAGCAAATAACCTGTCGCCCAGGCTGTCCTCTACCATGTTTATCTCTATAAAGTTCTCAAACAGTTTATTTCCGACATAACGAATTATATATGTTTTGCCTACCTGTCTTGCACCATCGACCAATAATACTTTTTTTGTTTCTGATTTCAAGTGTTTTTCTATTACTGATTCTATTTTACGGTATAGCATAATACACCTCCAAACAACTTTTCAATAATATTATAGCACATAAAAAACAACTTTTCAATATATTGCAGAATTTTTTTTAGACATTTTTCAAATCGTATGTAGAATTAATATTTTTTGTCAGTAGTATTGTGTTCCTACACACCGTATCAATTGCAACTTTTACGACCACATAGTTTTCCAGCTCTTTATTTCTGTATTTTTCACCTTCCAAATTTCTCGCCGTATGCTTCACAAAGTGCTTAAAATCAAGGATTTCTACATGTCTTGGCGTTGTAGCAATGTTATTGTCTCAATATGCGCCGTTTGCGGAAACAAATCCACGGGTTGAACGCTGCCTGCCGTATATCCGTTTTTAATGAGATATTCCATATCCCTTGCGAGAGTTGCAGGGTTACACGAGACGTAGACTATTTTTTCGGGGAAAAGCTCTTTAATAAGCTCCAGCGTATCGGAACTGCACCCTTTTCTCGGCGGGTCGAGAATAACTATGTCCGGCGGTGCGGTTTCTTTAAGCTCACGAACAGTTTTTGCAACATCTCCTGCAAGGAAAGTTACGTTATCTATGCCGCACGCTATGGCGTTTTCTTTTGCATTTTTAACCGCTTCTTCAACTATTTCAATTCCGTAAACATGGGCGGCATATGCGGCGGCGCTTAATGTTATTGTTCCTGCGCCGCAGTATAGGTCATAGACCGTATCCGTCTTTTTTATTTCCGCCATATCGAGCGCCGCCCGATAGAGTTTTTCCGCTTGAGGCTTATTAACCTGATAAAAGCTTTGCGGCGAGATTTTAAAAGTATTTCCGAGTAAAACGTCTTTTATATAGCCGTCACCGTAAATTACATAAGTTTTATCGCCCAAAATCACATTTGTACGGACTTTGTTTATATTAACGCAGAGAGAGGTTACTCCTGCGGTTTTAAGGCATTTTTCGAGAGAATCGGCTTTCGGAAGCCTTTCGGAGGTTATAACAGGCATAAAGACAAGCTGACTTTTGCCTTCAAATTCGCCGCACCGCAAAAAAATGTGCCGTACAAGCCCTTTACCGTTTTCTTCGTTATAGGCGGAAATGCCGTTTTCTTTCATCCATAGAAGAAAAGCGTCAACCGCTTTTTTCATGCTTCTGTCCTGAAGCATGCAGTCTGCACATGGCACTATGCGGTGACTGTGCGGAGCATAAAAACCGCAAACAGGTTCGCTTCTTGCGTTTGTTCCTATGGGGAGTTGAACCTTGTTACGGTAGAAAAACTGCTTATCCGAGGGAATAACGGGAAGAACTTCTATTTCGCCGCTTCGGCAGATTTTTTTGATACAGTCCGCAACACGTTCACGTTTATATTCAAGCTGTTTTTCGTATTTTAAATGCATAAAACTGCAACCGCCGCATTTGCCGTAAACAGGGCATGGTGCCTCCGCACGGCTTTCGGACGGGGTAATAACGGACATAAGCTTGCCGAACATATGCGTTTTTGCGGTTTTGACTATGCGCACAAGTGCCGTGTCGCCCTTTGCGGCATACGGAACAAAAACCGCCATGCCGTCAAAGCGTCCCACGCCTTCGCCTTCGTAGCCGCAACCGTCAATATAAAGCTCGATTTCATCGTTTTTGTTTGGCATAACAAGTCCTCTTTCTCTGCATTTTAACTCCATGTTACTTCTTTTTTAAAAACAGTTTTCGGTTTAACGAAAACTGTTTTTAATAAAAATACAAATATTTATATTCTGTTTCTTACGGAAACCTCGCCCGACTTTACTTCGGTTATGTTTCCGTCATCGGTTTTGACGAGCAGACCGCCGTCGGGCGTAATGTCAAGTGCGTATGCGTTAAACTCCGTGCCGCCACGAATGACGGTTATATCCTTGTTAAGCGTTATGCAGTGCTTTTTGTATTCGTCAATCGAAAAACTACCGCCCTTATAGAGCTTGTAGAAATTATCAAGTACGCTTGCCGCAAGCCTGCACCTGTCAACCTTTTGCCCTGTTTCGAGCATAACGGAAGTTGCAATATCCCTTATATCCTTCTCAAAGGAGCGTTTTTTATGATTTGCGTTTATGCCTATTCCGACAATGCAGTAAAAGTCGTTATTCACCTCTCCGATAACCTCGCAGAGTATGCCGCAGAGCTTTTTGCCATTCGATTGTAAATCGTTTGGCCATTTTATATCGCACGGCAGGCCGCAAACGTCGTTAATGGCATTTCTGACGGCAACCGCCGCATATAGGCTCATAATAGGAACTTCGCCGTAAGGCATATCGGGAGTTAGAAGCATTGACATATAAATGCCGTCGGAATCGGGCGAATGCCATACTCTGCCCCTTCTGCCCCTTCCGTCCGTCTGGCAGGCGGCAAAAACCGCAGTACCTTCGGAGGCGCGCAGATTACAAAGACTGCGCAGATATAAGTTTGTGGAATCAACCATATTAAGTACGATTATTTTTTTCCAAAAATCAGAATTTTGCGTATAATGCTCAATTGCCGCCTGGCACAGCACATCGGGAATATTTTTTAAAGTATAGCCTTTGCCTGCAACGGCTTCAATTTCAAAGCCTTCGTCACGAAGCGAGGATATATATTTCCATACGGCGCTTCTTGTTACGCCGGAATGTTCGCAAAGTTCTTCGCCCGAAACGTAGCCGTCTACGTTGTCAAGCAAGCGCTTAATTATATAATCCTTCAAGTGTATGCCTCCTTTCAGCACGGATAAAGGCAGCCTTTTGCCTTACCGTCATCAATTTCGATAATTCCCACGCTTCGGCTGTTTGAATTGTAGCCGCCCGGATTCAACATAAGGACTTCGTCCTCTTTTTCGCATATCGGAACATGGGTGTGACCGAACAGTACAACCTGCGCGCCGAGTTCGAGCGCTCTTAAATATATTCTCTCATAGCCGAATTTAACGCCGTATTTATGACCGTGGGTAAGAAAAAGCTTAACCCCGTCAATTTCAATTTCACGCTCGGCAGGCGAGGACGGACTCGGAAAGTCATTGTTTCCGCAGACCGAAACCACCGTTACATTTTTGTAAAGGCGTTCAAGGCTTGCCGCATCCGCCGAGTAGTCGCCGAGGTGAATTATCATATCGTATTCACTTAAATTATCAAGAACACGCAGAGCATAATCCATATGGCGGTGCGTATCCGAAATAACAATAATTCTGTACATAGCTTACCTTCTTTAATGTGATACAACATTAATTTTACAATATTTTTCAGATTTAGTCAAGTGTTTTTAAATTTTTTGTTAACCTTTTTGCACTTTTTGGCATAGTATAATAATAGTTCTGCGATAAAAAGAAAAAGCAGATACATATTTCTCTATAAGGAGTGAGATTATTATGGCAAACGACAGAGGCGGAGCGCACAGACCGAGCGAATCGGTTTGTGTTCAGACCGACAAAATTTACGACTCCTGCAAAAGCAAGGAATGTGCCGAGGATTTAAGGGTATATTTCAGTGCGCCGGCACAGGAGCTTATTGACCGTGCAAACAACGTAAAGCTTAAAGATGCGCAGGTGCTTTATGTTGACACAGATGTTGAGAAAATTCAGTTTAACAAATGCTACTACAATGTAAATATGACATTCTATTTCAGAGTTACGGTTGAAATTTGGGACGGTTGCGGAGCCACGACCTGCGTGGACGGACTTTGTATGTATTGCAAAAACGCAATGCTGTTCGGCTCGGAGGGCTGTTCCTATGTATTTTCGTCCAAGGATTCCGGCTGCGGCAATATAAAGCTTTCAAGAAGCGCAAATATGCCGACCGCAATTGTGGAAACAATAGACCCCGTTGCGCTTGATTGCAAGCTTACGGAAATGTGCTGTGACTGTCACAATTCTGTAAGTGACTGCAAGTGCTGTTCGTCACCCTCAAACGTGCCGGAGCTTGTCGGCGGAGCATTTGCCGAAGGCCTTGTTGAAAACGGACAGAAACGTGTTTATGCAACTCTCGGACTGTTCATTTTCATACGCCTTCAGCGCAATACTCAACTGCTTATTCCGAGCTACGACTTTTGTATTCCGGAGAAAAACTGCGTCGGCGCAGGCTGCGGAGATGACCCGTGCAGCTTTTTCGAGAAGCTTGATTTCCCGATTGACGCATTTTTCCCGCCGTCACATTGCTGTGACAACGGCTCGTCTTCGTGCGGTGATGACGATTCCTGCGGAAACCGTTCGGACTTTATCCCGCCGGTTTCATCTACAAACCCATTCGGTAAGTAGGAGCAGAGGCTGAGAAGCGAAGGTATATTTCGTCCTTTAAAACTCGCCTAAGTACATGGGTACGGTAGAGATTTAAAGGGAGGAAAGCAAGCAAAGGTGCGGTTTTGTTAAAACTGCACCGTTGCTTGCTTTTCAGCCTCTGCCTATTTTATTTTCCCTTTTTAACCTTATCCCAATATTCTTTTGCGGCCTGCTCGGTTTTGTTTTCGCCGTATTCGTAATAAACACGGTTCTTTATATTATCGGGCAGATATTGCTGAGAAATATAGTGGTTCGGAAAGTTATGCGGGTATTGATAGGTGAGACCGTTTCCGAGCTTTGCCGCACCTTTATAATGCGAATCTTTAAGGTGCTTCGGAATGTCGCCCGTATCGGTATTTTTAAAGTCCGAAAGAGCCGCGCCTATTGCATTTACCGCCGAATTTGATTTCGGCGCCGTGGCAAGCAAAATAACCGCCTCGGCAAGAGGAATTTGAGCTTCGGGAAAACCAAGTTCCTTTGCGGCGTCTGTACAAGATTTAACAATTGTAATTGCATTCGGATACGCAAGTCCTATATCTTCCGCCGCCATAACAAGAAGTCTGCGGCATATGGAAATTAAATCTCCAGCCGCAACAAGCCTTGCAAGATAGTGGATTGCGGCGTCGGGGTCACTTCCGCGAACAGATTTCTGAAAAGCGCTCAAAATGTCGTAATGACTGTCTCCGTCACGGTCATACCGCATTGCAGGGCGGTTTGAAGCGTCAACCGCCATTTGAAGCGTTATATGCACGCCCTTTTCGCTCACACCTGCAAGGGTGCAGATTTCAAGCATATTCATAGCCTTTCTCACATCTCCGAAACACACGTTTGCAATATGCCAAAGCGCATCGTCATCGGCTTTGAAATCAAGACTGCCGTAATCGTTTTTAAGTATTCCGACGGCTCTTTTAAGAGCAATATCCACATCTTCCGCAGAAATCGGCTTAAATTCAAACACGGTACTGCGGCTGAGAATAGCGTTATACACATAAAAATATGGATTTTCGGTTGTTGAAGCGATTAAGGTTATACTGCCGTTTTCAATATATTCAAGAAGCGATTGCTGTTGCTTTTTATTGAAATTCTGTATCTCATCAAGGTACAAAAGCACACCGCCTGCCGCCTCAATGCTTCCGACGCTTTCGGCAACGTGGCGAATATCGCTCACGGAAGCGGTTGTAGCATTAAGCGAATACAGTTTTTTGCCTGCCGAATTTGCAATAATTCTTGCAACGGTGGTTTTGCCTGTTCCCGAAGGACCGTAAAAAATCATATTCGGCAGGCTACCCGAAGAAATAACACGGCTTAAAAGCTTGTCTTTTCCGAGAATATGCTGTTGTCCGACAACGTCCTCAAGCGAAAGAGGACGTATTCTGTCCGCAAGCGGCGCTGAATTTTCTGCCATTTTATACCACGCCTTTCGGTATTTTTTTAAGCTTTGAGTTTCCAAAGAAACATCGGCATTTGCTTTTCACCGTAGCTTTTAAGCGAATATTCTCCGCTGCAAATGCACCAGTCGTAAAGGAGCGCTCTTTCGCAAAGAGCATAGGTCTTTACAATTTCATTAACCGTTACGTCTTTTGTAAGCTCGCCGCAAGCCTGCCCCTCCGACACAATGCGTCTTAAAAGCTTATAGTAAACTCTGTTGTGGTCGAGAAGGTGTTTTTCACCTTTTGTTATAAGCTGTGAAGAATAAAGCCTTGCAAGAAGGTCAAGGGAAATGTTGTTTTCAATATAATCAAAAAGCTCACGGTTTAAGTACATTAGCTTTTCAAAGCTTCCGTCAATCTGTTCAAGACTGCCTTCAAGCTCGCTGTACTTTTCGTCAAAAAGGTATGAAAGCGAACTGAGCAGTGCGTCTTTTCCCTCAAAATAGTGGTAAAAAGAGCCTCTTGACGTTTCCGATTCTTCAATTATTTCTTCAATTGTGGTGTCATCGTAGCCCTGTGTGTAAAAAAGCCGCCATGCCGCCGAAACTATTTTTCCTTTGGTGTTTCTGTTTTTCTTTTTAGACATATCGGTTCACCTGTTTTTTAAATATAGGACACAATAAGTTCTGCGTTTCCGCATATTTCAAGCGTTTCTGTGCCAAACGGAACTATAAAGTGAGAACCTTTTTTTATCGGCGCACCGTTTGCGGTGCCGCTGCCCGAAATAACGCTTACGTTCATAAACTTTTTATCCGCTTTTATCAGGGCTTTTTCTTTAACGTCTATTTTTTCAACTGTATAATACTTGCATTCAATAAGCTTTTTTGAGATGTAACCGTTTTTCTGCTCAGTAACCTGCGAGTAAGCGGGCGGTGTAAACGGCGCTTTTATAACGTCTATGCTTTTATCTATATGAAGCTCACGGGGTTTGCCGTTTTGAAGGCGGTCGTAGTCGTAAACACGGTAAGTTATATCACTGCTTTGCTGTGTTTCGAGAATAACCGTTCCGCCCTTTATTGCGTGAAGACAGCCGGGCTCAATTTGAAAAAAATCACCTTTTTTAAGCGGCACTTCACGGATAAGCTCTTTCCAGCGTTTTTCGTGAATCATGTCCGCAAGCTCCTGCTTGTTTTTGGCGTTGTGACCTATAACGATTGAGGTATTTTCCTCGCAGTCAAGCACATACCAGCACTCCGTTTTGCCGAGAGAACCGTTTTCGTGAACTGCCGCATATTCGTTATCCGGGTGTACCTGAATACTAAGGTCCGCTTTTGCATCAATTATTTTAATAAGCAGGGGAAATCTGTCGCCTTCCGCATCTCCGAAAAGTTCACGGTGAGAAGCCCAAAGCTCGCTAAGCTTCATGCCCGCATATTTGCCCGATTCAACCGTGCAGTCGCCGTTTGGATGAGCGCTTATTGCCCAACATTCGCCGATATTGTCACCTTCGACATCATAGCCAAAGTCTGTTTTGAGCTTACTGCCGCCCCATATCATATTTTTAAAAACAGGTTTTAAAAAAATAAGTTCGTTATTCATTTTTTGCTCTCGCCTTTCTTTGTAAAACATCAGATTTTTGTAAAATTTTTCATTTATTAGTGTACCATAAAAAGCTTTTTATGTCAAGTGCGGATATAGCTCGGAGAAGCGACCGAAACCGCTAAAAAGCTTGCAATATAAAGAAAGCCGAAACAGCGCTTTTTGCTGTTTCGGCATTTGATAACATATTTTAAGAATAAGCTTTTAACCGATAACGGCATACACAAAGCGTTTTGCGGAAATCATTGCCTGCTCAACCGTATATCCTGTTTTTGGTGAGAAGTTACCTTCGCCGACACCGCCCATAACGGCATAGCCTGCCGAGGAATCTTTTATTCCGGCAACAGTGTATATGCTTTCGGTTGCCCAGTCGCTGAAAAGTTCTTCGTCAGCAAATGTTTCAACAGGGTTGTCGTTTGAATAGTTCAGCTCCATAACGTTTAGTATTCTTGCAAGCATTGTTGCCGCCTGCTCACGGGTAAGCTCGCCGCTTGGGTCAAACAAACCTTCACCTACGCCGTTTATTACACCGTAATTGCTTACAAATTCAATTGTCAAATCGTTGTCCGTATCGGTGAATTTCGGAGTATAATTCTCGCCGAGAGAAGCCACATATGCATTGTAATCTATGCCCGAATTAACAAGAATAACCGACATAATATGAGCAAATTCACCTCTTGTGATATTTCTTGTGTAGTCCTTCTTTTCATAGATTTCTTGTGTCAAAAGACCAAGTATATATGCCTGTAAAAGCTCATCCTCTGCCCATGAGCTGATTAAAGCGTCCTCGCCGAAAACAGTTGCCTTGTTGACAATTTCGGGCTTGCCGACAATAATTACAAGGGTTGCATATCCGCCGGCGGCAGAATCGAGAAACATAAGATATGAGCCGTTTGGAAGAGTTGTTTCGGGGAATTTGCCTTCGTTGAATATTTTTGAAGAAAGCGCCATATTTTCGGGGAGAAGGCACTCAAAAGAATCGTCCGTAAGCTCGGTAACCGTAATTGGGCAAATCATACCGTTTAAAGCGTCACCTGCAATCTGCATTGTTACGGCATTTTCAAAAAGCAGAATATCAACACCGTTTAAACGTTTATATGTTCCGTCCTCGCTGAAAACAGCCGTAGATTTAACCGATTCAAAGGAATAAGTCTTGTTTTCAAAGCTGTCGGCATATACCGATGTAAAGCTTAAAACAAGTCCCAAAACAAGTAAAATCGCTAATATTTTTTTCATAAGTAAAACACCTCTTTTTGTTTTTATGACTTAATTATACTATATAATTCGTGTTAAAGTCAAGATATAAAATGAGAAAAAATGAAATTGCCTTTTGAGATTTAAAGAGAAAACAGAAGAAAACAAGAGAAAACAAGAGTTTTTTAAATGCAAATTAAAAAAATTCAAAAAAACTATTGACAAATTAAGTGAGCGGTGGTATAATAATACTCGTTCAATAAAGAAAAATAAAATATTTTGCACAGATGTGCTGTGCAATAAGTATGGAGGTAAAATTATGTCAACTTATATGGCAAAATCGGCTGATGTTGAAAGAAAATGGTATATAATTGACGCTGAAGGCAAGCCGCTTGGACGTGTAGCAGCAACTGCAGCTATGGTTCTCAGAGGCAAACATAAACCTACTTTCACACCTCACGTTGACTGCGGTGACCATGTCATCATTATCAACGCTGAAAAGGCTGTACTTACAGGAAAGAAACTCACAGATAAGTACCATATCCACCACACAGGCTGGATAGGCGGTCTTAAAATGGTTCAGTACAAAGAGCTTATGGCTAAAAAGCCCGAACTTGCATTCAAATATGCAATTGAGGGTATGCTTCCCCATAATACACTCGGCAGAAAAGCTGCTACAAGACTTCGTGTGTATAAGGGTACAGAACATGAGCATGCGGCTCAGAAACCTGAAGCTTGGACTCAGGATATTAAATAAGGAGGGATAGAACAATGGCAGCAATTCAGTATTACGGAACAGGAAGAAGAAAAAGTTCTGTCGCTCGTGTTAGACTTATTCCCGGAAAAGGTAATATCACAATCAATGACAGAACAATAGATGATTATTTCGGTCTTGAAACTCTTAAAGTTATCGTTAGACAGCCGCTTGTTGCAACAGGCACAGAGGGCAAGTTTGACGTTGTTGTTAAGGTTCATGGCGGTGGTTTCACAGGTCAGGCAGGCGCAATTCGCCACGGTGTATCGAGAGCGCTCCTTAATGTAGACGAAGAAAGCTACAGAACAGTGCTTAAAAAAGCCGGCTACCTTACTCGTGACCCTCGTATGAAAGAGAGAAAGAAGTACGGACTCAAGGCAGCTCGTCGTGCGCCGCAGTTCTCAAAGAGATAATTATTTTATCAAATATACCCCGAAAACAAGCCGTTTTCGGGGTTTGCTTTTACTGATTTGCCGCAAGTTTGCCACAAATGGTATGCACTTTGTGGCGTTGTAAATGCTTTCACTGCCCGGTGAGTTCGATTCTCACAATCCTCAAATTCATAATGTTCTTAAGCGTTATTATTTATACGATAAGCGACTGCTTCGATACTTTGAAAGAGGTGTTGCCTATGGCATTTGAATTACTCGGTTTGCTCTGCAGTGACCTGAGGATGTTGGTTACAGGTTGGTATAGAGTATCATATCAGAGCAAGCCACCAAAAATTCGAGGTATCTCTATTTTCGGAGATACCTCTTTAATTTTTATTTATTAAATAGTGCATTGGAAACAGTCTTTGCCATTCTGATTTTAACCTCTGCATACATATGTGCATATACCCTTGATGTTATATCAGAGCTTGCGTGACCTAAATGTGCAGATATATTTTCAATGTCCTCACCTGCATAAAGAAGAAGTGCAGCGTTCGTGTGCCGAAGTCCGTGAATGGTAATATTGTGTTTTAATTCAAGCTCATCTGTATGCTTGGATATGAACCGTCTGAATTGTGAATTTAACAGGCTTCTGTCATACCAATGCCCCGTACAGCTTGTAAATACCATTTCGGGATGCTGCCACGCCGCTCCGACAATTTCTTTTTGCTTGTTTTGCTCCTCTCGATGTTTTTTCAAAATAGCTATTGCTGTA
>CACZWA010000025.1 GCA_902784685.1 uncultured Ruminococcus sp. | reverse complement strand
AGAAATTTTATATTTTGAAGTATCGGGGTGTGGCGCAGCTGGTAGCGCACTAGACTGGGGGTCTAGGGGCCGCAAGTTCAAGTCTTGTCACTCCGACCAAAGCAAAAATCCTGCATATTTGCAGGATTTTTGCTTTGTATTATTCATTTTTCATTATGCATTATTCAATATTCATTAAAAGGCTGTAAATTTCATTCACTCGCTTTTTTCCTTTTTCTTCGTTTCACGGCGTCAACCGCCGCAAATACAACAAAAACAAGAGCGGCAACCGCAATGATTGTGGAAACGGTTTTTTTCAAAGCGGTTTTGCTTTTAAGCTTGACATAAATATTTCCGCTTCCCGGCATTTCGCCTATATAAATTGCGGAGTTTACAGTCTTTTGTGCGGTTATGCTGAGCATATCACCGTGAAAATCAAGTACGGCACGGTCGTCACGCACGGTGATGGATTTATATTTTCCGCAACTGTAAAGCGTTGCGGCGTCACCGCTCGGCGTTACGGCATTTATCGAGGTTATGTTTCCGTTTGTTTTTATAGCAAGGGAATAGCCGTCTTTCATATCTGTTGCGTATTCGTAGTCCTCGCCTGTAAAACTGCCGTCATTTTTCATAAGCTTATAGGTTTCGGGGCTGTCCGAATCGGTAACGGCGCTTATTTTCTCATAAAAAGGCGTGTATGAGCTTACGGGCTTTGAAAGAATTTCGCCTGTTGCGCTGTCAACAAGTACGCTCACAGAGGAGTTTCCGAGGAAAAACCTTCCGTCCGAAACGTCGCCGCTTGAGAAAAAGCCGTCACGAAGAAATTCACTTCCGGGAATCGGCGTTTCGTTTCCCGTTTTAAAATCAACAATAAAAAGCATATCGCTGCCTTCTTTTGCGGCAACCGCAAATTTTCGGTTTATTGGCGCAATATCGCTGTATTTGTTGTTTTCAAAAATAAGCTTTCCGTCAAAAGAATATATAGAGCCGGCGGAGTTTTCGTAAACCTCGCCGTAAAGCGAAACACCGTCACGGATATTCACGGTTTTTTTGCAGTCTAAGGGCGTAACTGTGCCGTCCTTAGATATAAGGCTGTGACCGCCGCCTGCGTTGGCAATAATAATTTCGCCGCCCGCAAGCTCACATTCGGGCTCAAAAAAATGCTCCGCAATAAGCTCGCCGTTTCGGTCGAAAATCGAATATACATTTTCGCTCACGGCGCTGTCTATAAGGCATACCATTCCGTTTGAGTATTCCGAGTGGTAAAGATATTCGCCTTTAATTTCGGCAGTCATTTTTCCGTTTTTGTTCACAAAGCCGAGGACAGTTCCTTCACCGTCCGTCACAACAACGTCTTTGCCTTTGTAGAACGGCGCCGCCTGTTTCCAGTTGTTTTCAAATTCAAAAAGCTTCTTGCTGTTTTCGATGTTAAAAGCCTTAATTCTGCCGCCGTTTAATTTGTACGAAACAAGAGCGTCCGCATCAAGTCCAACGCAGGGGCTTGTCGGAGTGCTTATAACCTCGTATTTTTCAAATTCGCCAACAGTTTCGGCCGCAAACGCCGCAGAAACGGAAAATAAAATCAAAGCCGCCGATAGTATATGTATAAATTTTTTCATGCGCCTCGTCCTTTCGCATAAGTCCTTTTAGCTGCAATTTTTTGTTTACTATTATTATACTATGATTTCAGGCGCAAGTCAAGTTTTTTTAAAGGACAAAAATGCCGCAAAGATTTTTGAAACAATCCGTCCGTCAGCTCCCGTAAAAGCAGTCGGTTTCCCATTTAATAACGTTTGTATCTATGTATTGCCAAATTCCTGCATAATCCTGTTTATTTCTTATAATATGGTCATGAAAAGAAGCTTGAAACAAATGTTTTTCCTGCAACCCTGCTGTATGGCATAATCTTGTTGTAAGCGACTTATATGCGCCTATAATATCGCTTATTGTAGGGCAGGGGCTTGCCCCTGCCGCATGAATGGAAATCAACATATGTATGTGGTTTGGCATAATAACATATTTATCGATTGTTATTGTTTTAAAACGATTCTGTAAATCATTTATTTGTTTATCGGCAATAATGCCGTAAGCGGACAGTATGTTTTCGGCAGGGGCAAGCCCCTGCCCTACGGTTATTTTTGAAAGAAGCTCTCGTCTGCCGTCTGTGCATATCGTAATAAAATATGCACCGGGCGTGCTGTAATTATAATCTTTAAGGCGTGTCGGCTTTCTTTTGGAGAAAAATTCTTTTGTTTCTTTTGTTTTGTCGCACAAACCTTTTACCTTCCTTTAAAATACATGAAATATGATACCGTAATTATACTATGATTTCAGATGTAAGTCAAGGTTTTAAAATAAACAAATTATAAACCCATATCCCCTCTACTGCGCCTTTTCAACTCTTATTGTATATTCATAGCAGTCGTCCTCGTCGTGTTCGCTGGCTTTTGCTCTCATACCGCTGCGCTTCATAATATCAACGGTTTTGTTGAGCGTATTTCTTAAAAGGCGCAAATCTCCGCCGTTATATTTTTTTGCCGTCTGCAAAACGGGCATTTCGCTTATAAGAATTTTTTCGACAAGCTCTCGGCTCTGCGAGGTATCGTAACCGTTTTCGGCAATTTTTTTGGCAACCTTTAACGCTGTTTCTTCGCTGTCAAGCCGCAGGAGCTGTTTCGCCGTTTCCTCGGAGATTTTATTATACGCCACGGCTTTTCTCACGCTTTGCGAAAGAGCGTTAAATCTTAATTTATCTTCAATTCTGCTATCTGTAACCGAAAGCGTATAGGCAAGGTTGGGGATATTCAGGCATTCGTTTTCGGAAAGCCTCCTTAATGCGTCACATTCGTCAAGGAAGGACAGCTCTTCTCTGTGGATATTTTCAATTAACGAAACAGCGGCGGCGTCGCAGTCCGAAAGCTCGGTTATAATTGCCGGCACCCTTCTGAGCCCTGCAAGAGATGCGGCTCTTAAACGTCTTTCGCCCGCAACCATTTCATATTTTTTCCCTGCACGCCTAAGAAGTAACGGCTGTAAAACGCCGTACCGTTTTATGGAGCGGCTGAGCTCGTCCAGCTTGGTAATTTCAAAATAACGTCTTAAATTGTCCTTCGGCGGTAAAATGTCCGAAATCAGAACCTCGGTAAGCACCGGCATTTTTTTCTTCTTCGATTTAAACATTTTGCTTTGTCCTTTCATTTGCATAATTTCCACTTATTTCCATTTTATCACAAAATGGTAAAAAATGGAAATAAAATCGTTCGCCTTATTCTTACAAAATATTTAACATTTTTGAAAGCCTTTCCCCTTGGGGAAGCCAATAATTTTTACTAAGAAAAATTTGACAATTGCCATATAAAAGGTGTAAAATATTTAAAGAGGCATAAAATAATTGTCTAAAATAAAAAAGGGAGAACCTTTAATATGGATATAAAAGAAGCAAAAAAAAGAATTGACGAGCTAAGAGGACTTATAAAATATCATTCCGACAGATACTATAACAGCGATTCGCCCGAAATAAGCGATTTTGAGTACGACCGCCTTTATAGGGAGCTTGAGGATTTGGAAGCGGAATATCCGCAGTTTTTTGACGAGAACTCTCCCACGGTCCGAGTCGGCGGCTCGGCGTCGGAGCAGTTTGCACCCGTAACGCACAGCGTGCCTATGCAGAGCCTGGGCGACGTTTTTTCTGCCGAGGAGCTTAAAGCGTTTATCCGAAAGACGGACGAAGCGGCAGGCGAGCAGATAGAATACAGCGTTGAGCCGAAAATTGACGGACTTTCCGTGTCGCTTGAATACGAAAACGGTGTTTTTGTGAGAGGCTCAACAAGAGGAAACGGTACAGTCGGCGAGGACGTTACCGAAAACCTTCGCCATGTCGGCGGAATACCGAAAAGAATAGAAAACGCTCCTGCCGTTTTGGAGGTTCGGGGCGAGGTGTATATGCCGAGAGAAAAGTTTATAAGGCTTAACGAGATTCGTGAAGCGGAAGGCGCGGCGCTTTTTGCAAACCCCAGAAATGCGGCGGCAGGGTCGCTCCGTCAGCTCGACAGCAAAATCACCGCCGAAAGAGGGCTTGCGGTTTATATTTTTAATATTCAGAGAATTGAAGGAAAGAGCTTTGCAAGGCACAGCGAAGGGCTTGACTACCTTAAAAACTGCGGTTTTTCGGTTATAGAAAACAGAAAGGTTTTAAAGGGTGAGGAAGAGATTACCGCTCATATAGAAAAAATCGGCGAGATGAGGGGCGAGCTTTCTTACGATATTGACGGCGCCGTTGTCAAGGCGGACGTGCTTTCCGTGCGTGACAGGCTTGGCGCTACGACAAAAGCGCCGAAATGGGCAATTGCATATAAATATCCGCCCGAAGAAAAAGAAACCTTGCTTGAAAACATCTATGTTCAGGTTGGCAGAACAGGAGTGCTTACACCGAATGCCAAGCTTAAAACCGTGCGCCTTGCAGGTACAAATGTATCAAGGGCAACGCTTCATAATATGGCAAATATTTTAGATAAAGACATACGCATAGGCGATACCGTTGTTGTCAGGAAGGCAGGGGATATAATCCCCGAAGTTGTGCGCTCGGTTAAAGAAAAACGCACAGGCGGCGAAAAGCCGTTTGAAATGCCGCTCACCTGCCCCGAATGCGGCGCCCCCGTAACGCAGGTTGAGGGAGAGGCGGCATACCGCTGTACAGACAGCGCTTGCCCTGCGCAAAGGCTTAGAAATATAATTCACTACGCTTCAAAGCCGTGTATGGATATTGAGGGACTGGGCCCTTCCGTCTCTGCCGCACTTGTCGAAAAAGAGCTTATCCGTGACGTTTCGGAGCTTTACGGCTTAACCGAAAACGATTTGCTTGTTCTTGATAAATTTGCCGAGAAATCGGCGGAAAATCTTGTAAATGCCATAGAAAAATCAAAACAGGCAGGACTTGAAAGACTGCTCTTTGCAATCGGCATACCGCTCATAGGCGCAAGAGGCGCAAAGCTTGTTGCCGGAAGATTTGGGGATATTGACGCAGTTATGAATGCAAAAAGCGAGGAGATTGCGGAAATACCCGATATAGGCGAAAAAATGGCGGAAAGTATTGTAAAATATTTCAGCATTGAAGATAACCGCCGCCTTATAGAGCGGCTTAAAGCACACGGAGTTGAAACTACCGCCAAAGAAAAGGTTGCGGCAGGCGGACGGTTTGAGGGCAAAACCTTTGTGCTTACGGGAACTCTTGAAGGCTATACCAGAGACGAGGCAAAGAAAATTATTGAAAGCCTCGGCGGAAAAGCTTCGGGAAGCGTTTCAAAGAAAACCGATTATGTCCTTGCAGGCGAAGCCGCAGGCAGTAAGCTTGATAAAGCGCAGGCGCTCGGTGTAACGGTTATCTCGGAAGAAGAATTTAATGAGATGATAAAGTAGAAAACAAAAAATAGGTTGATGTTATTTGCCATCAACCTATTTTTCTATTGCAGTCTTTAAAATATCATTTACATTATCCGTCACCATATCCGCTCCGGCGGATTCAATTTCTTTTCTGTCACGGAAGCCCCACAAAACGCCTATCGTGAATATTCCTGCGTTTTTGCCGGTCGTCATATCAACGGCGGTGTCGCCTATATAAAGGCATTCCTGCGGCGCTACGCCAAGAATTTCCATAACCTCGAAAACGGCGGCAGGGTCGGGTTTAAGCGGTACGCCTTCCCTTGCTCCGAAGCAGATATCAATAAGCTTTTCACCGAAAAGCTTATCCGAAACCTTTTTTGCCGTTGAGTCGGGCTTGTTTGATACAATTGCGGTTTTTATGCCGCTTTTTTTCAAGCTTTCAAGAAGCCCCGTTATGCCCTCATACGGCTTAGTCAGGTACATAAAATCGTTGTCGTAGGTTGTGTTGTATTCGTTAAGCACCTTTTCAAACTGTTCGGCGCTTCCGCCTGTCTCGGCTATCATTCTTTTTACGAGCGTTACCGCTCCGTTGCCGACAAGAAGCTTGTACCTCTCGGTTTCAATTGACGGCAGACCGAATTTGTTAAGAGCTTTGTTTGCAAAGTGCGCTATCGAGTTTATTGTATTAACGGTTGTACCGTCCATATCAAAAATGCAGGCTTTAACCATTTTTGTTTTCCTTCTCCTTAGATGCGCTTTTCCCTGCCGTATAGCCGGTAGAAAAAGCAATTTGCAGATTATATCCCCCCGTATATGCCGCAACGTCTATGACCTCGCCGGCAAAAAACAGACCGCCCACAAGACGTGATTCCATGGTTGAGGGGTTAATCTCTTTTGTGTTTATGCCGCCGTCCGTGACGATTGCCTCGTCAATGGGTCTTGGGCGGCTGATGCCAAACGCAAGGCATTTGGTAAGTTTAAGCAGGCTTCTGCGTTCTTCACGGGTTATGCTGTTGACTTTTTTATATGGGTCAATTCCCGAAAGCTTTACCATTACGGGTATAAGCTTTTGCGGATACAGCTTTCCGAGGGCGTTTTCAAAATTTTTGTTGGCATTTTCCGCAAAATCACGCAAAATTCTGTCCTCAAGCTGTTTTTCGTCAAGCGCCGGTTTTAAATCTATTTCAAAAGTATAACTGTTTTTTTCGGTATCGCTAACATGGCAGCTGCTGCTGAGTACAACAGGTCCTGTTATGCCGAAATGAGTGAACATCATTTCGCCGAAATCGTCGTATATTTTTTTGCCGTTTTCTTTTAAGGCTACGGCAACGTTTTTTAGCGAAAGCCCCTGAAGCTCCGCTACCCAGCTTTCCTTTGTTTCAAGCGGAACAAGCGCCGCTTTGGGCGGAACAACCGTATGCCCTACGGATTTTGCCAGCTCATAGCCGGAGCCGTCCGACCCGGTAAGAGGATAGCTCTTTCCGCCTGTGCATAAAATCACTTTTTCGCTTAAAACGGTTCTGCCCTTTGCGGTCTTTAAGCCTTTAATTTTGCCGTCTTCCGTAAGAAGCTCCGTTACGCTGTCACAGATAAGCACTCTAACCCTTTCTTTTGCAAGCAGGCGCATAAAGGTGTTAACAACATCTGCCGCTTTGTCGGATTCGGGAAAAACCCGTCCGCCGCGCTCGGTTTTGAGCTTTAACCCTGCTCCTTCGAGCAAGGAAATAAGGTCGGTGTTATCGAACTTTTTAAAACTGCTTATCAAAAAACGGCTGTTTTTCGGCACAAAGCGTAACATCTCGTCGGCAGGTGCGGAGTTTGTCACATTGCATCTGCCTTTGCCTGTTATGCGCACTTTGCGCCCAAGCATTTTGTTTTTTTCAATTATAAGGACGTCTTTTCCTTCTTCAGCCGCCGCAAGCGCCGCCATCATTCCTGCCGCGCCACCGCCTATAACCGCTACATCAGGCATTTGTTTTCTCCTAATATTTTTTTATTATCTTTCTGGGACATTTTTCACTGCACATTCCGCAACCGATACATTTAGTCGTATCAATTTTTGCAAGGTTGTCCTCAACCTCTATTGCCTCCGACTCGCAGGCTTTAACGCACATTTTACAGCCTATACAGCCTACGCCGCAGGCTTTTGTAACGATTACGCCTTTATCCTTTGAATTACAGCTTACAAAATATTCACTCTTTGCCGGAACAAGCTCAATAAGCTTTCTCGGACAGGTGCTTACGCACTTTCCGCAAGCAATACATTTTGTTTCGTCAACAAAGGCAACACCGTTTTTAACTGAAATTGCCCCAACAGGACAAACCTTTGCACAGCTTCCTTCGCCGAGACAACCGTAACTGCAATTTTTCGGTCCTCCTGCCACACGGCTTGCCGCAAGGCAGCTGTCAACGCCTATGTAGTCGTATTTCACAGGGGCGTCGGTACAAGTTCCCGAACATTTTACACGGGCAACTTTTTTTTCAAAAGTGCCGCTTTCAACACCCATAATATTTGCCACTTTTTTTGAGCAGTCCTCACCGCCGACAGAGCAGTCACCGGGCTTTGCTTTGCCGTCAACCACGGCCTGAGCATAAGCGCTGCAACCGGCATAACCGCAGCCGCCGCAGTTCGCACACGGCAAAACCTGCAAAATCATTCCCACTCTTTCGTCTGTATCAACATGAAAAACTTTTGCGGCAATTCCGAGCAGTATTCCGAAAAAAAGTCCCATACCGCCAAGCACGGCGGCGGCAATCAATATAGCTTTTATCATAACAAATTCTTCCTCCCGCAACCTTAAAATTTAAGTCCCTGAAAACCGAAAAATGCAAGACTGAGAAGCGAAGCCGATACAAGAGTTATCGGTATGCCGCGCATAAATTCGGGAATATCACATTCTTCAAGACGTTCTCTCACACCTGCAAAAAGTACCATTGCAAGCAAGAAGCCGATTGCCGAAGCAAAAGCGTAAACCACACCTTCAATAAAGCTGTAACCGCTTGTCTGAACAATTATTGCAGAGCCAAGTACGGCGCAGTTTGTTGTGATAAGCGGAAGATATATTCCGAGCGCATCGTAAAGCGGCGGAACAAGCTTCATAAGAGCCATTTCAACAAACTGAACAAGCGCCGCAATAACCAAAATAAACGCAATTGTCTGCAAATATTCAAGTCCGAAAGGTTCAAGCAGGAAACGCTGAACGCACCAGGTAACGGCGGCGGATAGCGTCATAACGAAAGTAACGGCGGCGCCCATACCGAGAGCCGTATCAAGTTTTTTTGATACTCCCAAAAAAGGACATATTCCGAGGAACTTTGAAAGCACAAAGTTCTCCATAAGAATTGCCGTTATGGCAATAACAAACAAATTAGCCATCAGTTTTTATCCCCCTTACTTCTTACGAGCTGAATTATTCCGATTACAATTCCGAGCGTTAAAAAGCCGCCGGGAGCCATAACCATAAGATTTATACCCTGAAAATTCTTGCCGAAAAGGTCGTGCCCGAAAAGCTGACCTGCGCCCAAAATTTCACGGATAAAAGCAAGTGTGGAAAGGCCGAGCGTGAAGCCAAGCCCCATACCTGCGCCGTCTATCATCGAAACCAAAACGCCGTTTTTTGAAGCAAAAGCCTCGGCTCTTGCAAGAATTATACAGTTAACAACTATAAGGGGTATAAACACGCCGAGCGCTTTATCAAGCGCAGGGATGTACGCTTTTAAAAGCATCTGCATCATGGTAACGAATGCCGCAATAATAATTATGTAAGAGGCAATTCGTATTTTTGATGGGATAAGCTTTCTCATAAGCGAGATAAACGCATTTGAAAGGATAAGTACCACGGTTGCCGTAAGCCCCATACCAATGGCGTTTGTCATTGAGGTGCTTACCGCAAGAAGCGGACACATACCGAGAATTTGCACAAAAGACGGGTTTTCTTTAAATAAACCGTTAAAAAATACCGCAAGCTTACTCATTTTCCTGCACCTCCGTTTGCTCCTCGCCTTCCTGCGCTTCGCCCTCAGACGTTTCGCCTTCTTCTGACGGTTCTTCGGGCTTCTCGGCAGGAACAACGTATTTTCCGTCTATTATTTCACTGCTGTCGATATAGCGACCGAATATACTGTTTTCGTTCATAATCTCAACAGCGGCATTAACTCCGTTTGCAACGGCTCTTGAGGTAATGGTTGCGCTTGTAATGGCATCAATCTCGCCGCCGTCTTTTTTAACGGCAACGGGAGCTGTTTTGCCTTCAAACTGATATGTATAGTTCTCCTTTACGGTCGCTTTTGCGCCAAGACCGGGAGTTTCGGACATATTGCTTGTAACCTTCACGCCCGTAATAACCGAATCCATATTCATTCCGACAATTGTTTCAACCTTGCCGCCGTAGCCGTTCGGAAGCACGGTTGCGCAGTAGCCGATAACGTTTTCGTCTTTATCCATTGCAAGATAAACGCTTGTAGCCTCTATGCCGTAGCTGTTTTCGAGGTTGCTTCCGTCCATAAGCACAAAGCTGTCCGCCTGTGGCATAACCTCACGCAAGCCGTCCTGAACAGCTTTTGCGTTTACCGCCTCTATTTTATCTGCCGTTATGCTGTTTACAAAGGCAAGAAGAATTGCAAGCACAAGGGCGATAGCGCAAAGTATTCCGCCGAGTTTTAACGGCTCTTTTATACTATTCATCTGCCTTTGCCTCCTTTTTCTTTTTGTCTGCAAGTTTCATAACTTTCTTTTCAAACTTTTCCTTTTTGCTTTCGCCTGTTCCGAAGGCTGTCGGAACTGTGTAACGGTCAATAAGCGGAGTTACGATATTCATAAGAAGTATCGAGTAGCTTACGCCTTCGGGATAGCCGCCTTTAAGCCTTATAAGCGAGGTTAAAAGTCCGCAGCCTATTCCCATTATAACCTGACCTTTCGGGGTTGTCGGCGAGGTGGTGTAATCCGTCGCCATAAAAATTGCGCCTAAGAAAAGTCCGCCCGAAAAAATTTCAAGACCCGAAAAATAAAGTCTTCCGTAAAAACCTTCGCCGCCTCCGAAAATGAACATACAAACCGCAACGGTAAGTATAAAGCTGAGCGGTGTGCGCATTTTTATAACGCCTCTCATAAGCAGGTACAAACCGCCAACCGCCAAAAGAAGTGCAGAGGTTTCGCCTATACAGCCGCCCACATCACCCATTATGAGCTTTGAAATATGCGGCATTTCCGCCATTTTTTCTCCGCCGGCTTTTAGAATTGAAAGCGGCGTTGCCGAGGACATTGCGTCACTTCCGAAAAGCGAGGGCGAAATCCATGTTGTCATAGCACCTGCCCACGAAGCAAGCATAAACGCTCTTGCCGCAAGAGCAGGGTTTACAAAGTTCTGTCCGAGACCGCCGAA
>CACZWA010000024.1 GCA_902784685.1 uncultured Ruminococcus sp. | reverse complement strand
GCAGTTTTTCCTTCCGCGCGGCGCGCCGGCATATCCTGTTGATATAATCTCATCATTTTTAACGATAATCGCGCCGTATTTGCGCCTTATGCAGGTTCCTCTTTCAAGCACCGTTTCCGCAATATCAAGATAATAGTTTGTTTTGTCGCGTCTTTCCATTTTCACAACCGTTCCTTTCCGATAAAAATTTTATTTTTCATAAAAGCTTAAATGCTGCTGTAACCTTTAAACAATTCATTCACCTTGTTTTTAAGCCCTTCATTTTCTTTTTTTTCAAGATTCGGGTCAGACTGTAAAATTTCTTTTGCGCAGGTGCTTGCTTCTTTTAAAAGCTTGCCGTCAAGCGCAAAATTTGCAATTTTAAGGTCGGGAAGCCCGTGTTGTTTGGTACCGAGAAGGTCGCCCGGACCACGCAGCTCCAGATCTTTTTGAGCAATAACAAAGCCGTCGTTTGTTTCACACATAACTCCAAGGCGCTTTTTTGTCATTTCGCTTAAATTATCCGCAATCATTATGCAGTACGCCTTGTCGCTGCCCCTGCCGACTCTGCCTCGTAGCTGGTGAAGCGTGGAAAGCCCGAAACGCTCGGCATTTTCAATTATCATAACCGAGGCATTGGGAACGTTTATTCCAACCTCAATAACCGTTGTTGATACCAAAATATCCGTCTCTCCTGCGGCAAAAGCTTCCATAACCGCCGTTTTTTCGCTCGGCTTCATCTTTCCGTGTAAAAGCGCAACTCTTTTGTCGGGAAAAACCTTCTCTTTAAGCCGTGTATAAAGCCTTTCGGCAGATTCAAGGTCGAGCTTGTCCGAGTCGCCTACAAGCGGACAAACCACAAAAACCTGCCTGCCGTTTTCAATCTCTTTGCGCATAAATTTTTCAATTCTCGGCCGCATATTTTCCGTGGCGGCAAAGGTATCGACAGTTTTTCTGCCCGGCGGCAGTTCGCCTATAACCGATATATCAAGGTCGCCGTAGAGAATAAGCGCAAGCGTTCTCGGAATGGGCGTAGCGCTCATAACAACGGTATGCGGCGCTTTGCCCTTGCCTGCTATTGCCGCTCTTTGCAAAACGCCAAAGCGGTGTTGTTCGTCGGTTATAACAAGTCCGAGATTTTTAAATTCTACATTATCTTCAAAAAGAGCGTGAGTTCCGATTATTACCTTTGCCCTTCCGTCTGCGATTTTTTCGAGGATTTTCCGCTTCTCCGCCGCCTTTGTCGCTCCGGTAAGAAGCACAACCTCGCTTTCGTCAAAATATTTTAAAGCGCCCTCGTAGTGTTGCCCCGCAAGTACGCCCGTAGGCGCCATAAGCGCTGTTTGAACGCCGCTTCTAACGGCGCAGTACATAGCCGCAAAAGCGACTACCGTTTTGCCCGAACCTACATCACCCTGAATAAGTCTGCTCATGGGCACGCTTTTTTTCATATCTGCAAGAAGCTCGCCGAGTACGGTGCTTTGCGCTTTTGTTAAGCAAAACGGTATTTTTTCAAGAAAAGCGCCAATATATTTTTCGCCATCAATTATCGGTGCGCCGCCTCTTTTTTGAGTGTTTCTTAATTTAAACAAGCCAAGCTGCATAAAAAGCAGTTCTTCAAACGCAAGCCTTCTGCGTGCAGTTTCGTAGTCCTCAACGGTTTCGGGGAAATGTATGGACGAAATTGCCCAGTTTATTTCGCAAAGGCGGTATTTTTCACGCACGGCAGGCGGCAAATACTCTTTTATACAGCCTTTTGTTATATCAACGCAGTTTTTTGCAATCATGCGTATTGTTTTTTGCGGAAGGTTTTCCGTAAGCGGATAAACAGGCACAACCCTGCCCGTATGAAGGTTTTGCCCTTCTCTTTCGTAGGTGGGCGAGGTCATGGTTACCTTGCCGAATTTCCTCTCCGCCTTGCCGTAAAAATTAAACTTTTCACCTATTTTAAAGGCTCCCTTTACATATTTGTTATTAAACCATTTCATTGTCGCAACGTCATAGCCGTCACGAACCGTTACGGAATATATCTGCATATTTTTCCTGATATATGCCGTGGTGACAGGACTGTATATTTCGGCGCAAATACACGCCGTTTCGCCGTCGTGAAGCTCTGAAATATGCTTTATTTCATCTCGGCTTTCAACGTATCTCGGAAAAAACATCAGCATATCGTAAAGCGTGAAAATACCGAGGCGGTTAAGAAGCTTTGCTTTTGCTTCGCCTACGCCCTTAATAAAAGTTATGTCTTTTAAAAGGTATTCGTTTTTTCCGTTCATTTCAGTCACCTTTTTTAAGTTTAAGTTAAATGTTTAGAGTGCAGAGTGGGGTTTCGTCAATTTTCCACTTTCAATTTTCAATTTTCAATTTTTCTTCAATTTCTCCCACAGCCTTAACAATTCCTTCGGACGGAGTTATTGCAAAATCCGCCGCATTTTTATATAAAGGATAGCGCCTGTCAAAAAGCTCTTTTGCCGCCGTTACATCACGAAACAGCGGTCTTTCACAGCTTCGCTCCGCACGCATTTTAAGCGTTTCAAACGGCACGTCAAGAAACACGGTTATAAAATCTCTTTTCAAAAGCTCTGCGTTTTCGGGCGCTGAAATTATTCCGCCGCCCGTTGATAGCACAAGCCTGTCGCCGTGAGAAAAGCGTTTAAGCGTTTCTGTTTCGGCTTTTCTGAAATATTCCTCGCCGTTTATGTCAAATATTTCCGATATTTTTCGTCCTTCTGCCTTTTCAATCTCGTAATCGGTATCGACAAAGTTAAATCTAAGCTCCTGCGCCAAAACCTTTCCCAAAGAGGATTTTCCCGAAGCCATAAAGCCAATAAGGGCAATATTTTTTTTCGGCGAAAAGTCAAGCGCCCATTCGAGCGTTTTTAAAAGGTGAATTTCGTCACCGCTGTCAAAGGTCAGTCCGTTCCATATTTCTTCGGAGGCAAGCCCCTGAAAAACAAGCATTTCAAGACCGCCGACTGCTTTTTTGCCAAGCTTTTCCGCTGTTTTTATAAACTTTGTTTTAAGGGGAGTATAAATCGTATCGAAAACCGCTTCACCGCACGCTATAACCTCGTCGGAAACAGGGCAGGCGTCGGAATTCGGATACATTCCCACCGGTGTACACTGCACAATCAGGCGGAAATTGCCTTTTATTTCGTCAAGTCCGCAAACGGCGGTTTTTGCCCCCGTCAGCTTTTCTGTTTCTGCGGCAAGCGCTTTTGCCTTTTCTTTATTTCTCACGGCAAAAGTGAGCCTTGCGCCTTTTTCCGCACAGGCGTGAGCAATAACTCTTGCAACGCCGCCTGCGCCTATAATAAGCACCTCGTTATCTTTCGCTATATCAATATTATGCTTTGCAAGCGAACGCAAAAAGCCTTCCGCATCTGTGGAACTTCCTAAGGTTTTTTCGCCATCAATCTTAACCGTATTTACGCTCCCGAGCGCTGAAGCAGAGCTTGATACTTGCGAAAGGTAGGGCAAAATCTGCTGTTTTAAGGGAATTGTGCAGTTAAAGCCGTCAAAATCCGTCACAAGCCGTTTAAACTCTTTTTCAAGCTTTTCGGGCGGCATATGCACAGCCGAATAGACGGCGTTTTTATTTTTCATACGAAAAATTTCGTTATGAAGAAGCGGCGACAGACTGTGAGCTATCGGGCTTCCGATTACGGCAAAATGTTTCATCTCTTGTCCTTTCACTGTAAAGCTGCTTGCTTTTTCGGTACTGAAAATTATTTTCCGCAGTTTGCTCTTGCTTCTTTAAGTATATTTGACGATTCAAGGTTTACCTTTTCGCCGTTATCCGAAAGATAAACATCGTAAACGCCTTCGTTTTCGGTAAAGTTAATCAGTTTTAGCTCGGCAAAAATTCTCATACACAAATTCAGTTTTTCAGCCGAGAAGTCGTTTCCGAGCGCAAGCCCAAGCCTTCTTAAAAGAAGCCCTTCTTTTATGCGCAAAAAGTCATTTTGGCTCGAACCTTTTAAAAAGCTGTAAAGGCAGGCAAAATCCGTTCTTTCGGGAACTGCGCTTTTCTCTTTCGGCAGTTTTCCGTAACGGAAATCTCTCAAAACAAACTGCGCACGGCTTATGTCGTTCCATGTGTTAAGCGTGAGGTTTCCTATAATATCTATTTTGTCGCCTGTAATTATATATTCCGAGTCTGCGCCCATTCCAAAGGCAATTGCGTCAAAAAATGCGCCGTCCTTTTCAAGAGAAAGCCGCAAGTGCTTGCCCTCCCCGAGAAGCCTGAATCCTTTTACGGTGCAATCCCTCACCGCAAAAACAGGCTGTGGATTGCCCGTGCCGCACGGCTCAAAGGTTTCGAGCTGTGATGCAACCTCTGTTGTTATATACTCTCCGTCAAGCTCAAAATCGGCTTTCATTACGGCTTTTTTGCCCTCCTTGGGAAGAAAATCCGCCGCATATTCGTTTATTGCCTCGTCAAGCTTTTCGAGGTTTTCCTCTTTCAGCGTAAGTCCTGCCGCAAGAGAATGTCCGCCGTATTTTATAAAAATATCGCCGCAGGCGTTCATTGCCTCAAAAAGGTTAAAGCCCTCAACGCTTCTGCCCGAGCCCTTTGCTATGCCCTCGCTCACCGTTATGAGCAAGCAGGGCTTTGAATATTGTTCGGATATTTTAGACGAAACAATACCTATTATTCCGCTGTGCCAGCCCTCGCCCCAAACAACCAGCACAGGTTTTTTTCTGTAGCTTTTATCTTTTTCTATCTTTTTTACAGCTTCGTCATAAATTTCTTTCTCAATTTCCTGTCTGTGCCTGTTTTCTTCCATAAGCATATCGGAAAGCTGCTCCGCTTCCGCCGCATTTCCGCACATAAGCAGGGTAACTCCGCAGCTTGCGTCGCCTATTCTTCCTGCGGCGTTGATTTTCGGAGCAAGCCCATAGCCTATACCCGAAACGCTTGCCGCTTTTTCGCCTATGCCCGACATCTCAATAAGCGTTTTAAGCCCTATATTGGCGGTTTTTTTCATACGCTCAAGCCCATAGCTTACTATAATTCGGTTTTCGCTTTCGAGGCTCACAACGTCAGCAATTGTGCCGAGCGCAACAATATCGCCAATCATATCGAGAACTTTTTTCTGATTTCCGCCTTCAAGCGCCGATATAAGCTTAAAAACAACGCCCACTCCCGCAAGCGCCTTAAACGGATAAGGGCAATCGGGCTGAGTGGGGTTTATAACAGCCGAACATTCCGGTACGGTTTCTTTGCAGCTGTGGTGGTCGGTAATTATTACGTCCATACCCATTTCGCATATGGCGTCAATTTCTTTACAGGCGGTAATGCCTGTGTCAACGGTTATTAAAAGCGAAGTTCCCGACTCAAAAAGACTGCAAAGAGCGCCGGTATTTATGCCGTAGCCCTCCGAGGAACGGTCGGGAATATAGTAGTTTACAATGCCGCCTCTGCTTTTGAGGTAAAGCGCAAGCGACGAAACGGAGGTTATTCCGTCAACATCGTAATCGCCGTAGATTGTTATATGCTCTCCGTTTTCAAGCGCAAGATTTATTCTTTCTACGGCCTTATCCATATCTTTCATCAAAAAGGGGGAGAAAAGGTCGCCGACGGATTTTGAGCAGAACTTATCAAACTCTTTCAGGTTTTTAATACCTCTTGAAAGAGCAAGCGCAGCTACAACAGGACTTTTGCCTGTTTCACGGGCAAGCCGCAAGGCCTGTGGCGTGCGGCTTAAATCCTCGCCTATAATCCAATCAAATTTGTTCATGTTTTCGCCCCTTATTAAATGGAAAGTGGAAAATTTAAAATTGAAAATTACGGTGAGTTTTCGCCGTGGCGAAAACATTATCTATTTTCAATTTTCAAGTTTCATAATCTTCTCAACTCTTGCGGCGTGTCTTCCGCCGAGAAATTCGCTTTCAAGCCAGCTTTTTACAATGCACTTTGCAAGCTCACTGCCTGTTATTCTTGCCCCTATGGCAATAACGTTGGCGTTATTATGCTGTTTTGCCATTGCGGCGCTGTATGTATCCGTGCAATGTGCGCAGCGTATTCCGTCAATTTTGTTTGCGGCAATCGACATACCTATGCCCGTACCGCAGATGAGTATGCCTTTTTCACATTCTCCGCCGTTAATTTTATCGCACAGAATTTTTGCTATATCGGGGTAATCGACGCTTGCGTTGCTGTAACAGCCGCAGTCGATAATTTCATAGCCAAGCTCTGTTAAAAGCTCCGAAATTTCCGCTTTAAGGTCAAAACCGCCGTGGTCACATCCGATTGCAATTGTTTTACTCATAATAATTCCTCCATTATTTAGTTTTCAGAACAAAGTTTTTCGGGGGCGGTGTGGACGTCGTCACAAACCGCATTTTATCGCCCTTACAAGCCTTCCCCTATGAGGGGAAGGTGGGTTTTGCCGCAGGCAAAACTCGGATGAGGTGGTAATTTCGGGCGACCACGCAGGGTCGCCCCTACATCGTCACAAGTCACCCATACTTAATTATTTTTGCCGCAGGCAAAAATTGACCATCATTTTGAATTTTGCATTTTGCATTTTGCATTTAATAACTCCACGCTTGGCGGGCGGCAGGTTGCCGCCCCTACTCTTCACTCTCAATTCTTTCTCTTTCCGCTTGCGATTTTCTTAAATATTCCGCATTAAGTTCCTCTGCGTTTATAAACTCGCCTCTAACAGCTTTTTCATATGCCGCAAGCAGAACGCTCGCCGCTCGTTGCGAGCCGTTGTTAAAGCCCGAAAAAGCCGCCCTTTCGCCAAGACCTTTAAGCGCTTCAAGGTTCGGTTTAACGCCGTCGCCCAAAAACAGAACTTTTTTGTCCTGCATTTTTTCAAGCTCCGAAATTAACTTTTGCACCTCGGTGGCTTCGGGATTTATAACTGTTTCAAGTCCGCCGCTTTCTTTTCGCCTGTAAGCCGCACAATAAACCTGTCCTGCTCTGGCGTCCATAAGCGGACAAATAAGATAGTCCGTAAACTGCACGTTGTATGCCATAGCTTCAAGAGTGCTTACGGCGACTACGGGTCTTTCTTTTACAAAAGCAAAGCCTTTAACCGTTGCAATACCTATTCTAAGCCCCGTGAACGAGCCGGGACCGTTTGTAACGGCAAATACGTCAATATCATTTATATCAAGCGACAGCGCTTCAAGCAGACTGTTTACAAGCGGCATAAGCTTTTGCGAATGGGTAAGCCCGTTCATAAGCGTATATTCGCCGAGAAGCGAGCCGTCCTCGCAGACTGCCGCCGAACAAACAAGACTTGAAGTATCTATTGCAAGAATTTTCATTTCCTTAAATTTCCTTTCAGTAACCTATCTTTTATCTATGATTATTCTGCGGTAGCTTTCGCCCATTGCCGAATCCTTTTCTATTGTTACGTCAAACACTCTTTCCGCAGGATAGTTTTTTATAAGCTCCGGCCACTCAACAAGGCTTATGCCGTCACCGCCGAGGAACTCGTCAAGCCCGGCGTCGTATATTTCTTCCTCGTTTTCAAAGCGGTAAAGGTCAAAATGGTAAATCGGCAAAGCGTCTTCTGTTTGTGACGGGCCGTATATATTCATAATTGCAAAGGTAGGACTGCACACATCTTCGGCGCAGCCAAAATGCTCCGCAACGCCCCTTACAAAAACGGTTTTTCCTACGCCGATTTCGCCGTGAAGCCGCACAATATCGCCTTTTTTAAGTTCTGCCGCAAACTCACTCGCAAAAGCAACCGTTTCGTTTGCACTGCCGCTTTCCTTTATCATATTAAGCCGTACCTTCCTTAAAAATACTTTACTTTTTTATTTTACCACATTATGACATAAATTTCAAGGCTTATTTTACTTGTACACATATATAAAACCTTTGTGAAAATTCGCTAAATTTTTGCAAACATATAATTTTGTGTTCAAAAATCGCACAAATACTGAATTTTAAATTCATTTAACTGCTTTTTATCAATAAAAGTATGAATTATTGAACTTTAACTTACAAAATAGTATCACTTTTTTATTTTTCCGCAAAAGGCTTTATTGTGCGGATTTAACAGAGATTTTTTCAAGTGTGTTTTAGGGCGGTTTCTTCTTTTTTCTGCTTTTTTTGTGCAATTCGGAAAAAATGAGGTTTTTTTAAAAAATATATTGACAAATTGCAAAAAATTTTGTATCATTTAATCTGGAATTTATTTTTAAGTTATAGGCAGGAAAGGACGGTAAAAAATGGAAAACCAGTTAACACCTTTTATAGAACTTAAAGACGTCTGCAAAACCTACGGCGACAGCACCGTACTTCAGAACATTAATCTTTCGATTATGCACAAGCAGTTTGTCACGCTTTTAGGACCTTCGGGCTGCGGAAAAACGACAACTCTGCGTATGATAGGCGGCTTTGAAACTCCCACAGAGGGAAGCGTTTATATGAACGGCGAGGATATTACCATGCTTCCGCCTTATATGAGAAACGTAAATACCGTTTTTCAGAAATACGCTTTGTTTCCGCATATGAACGTTTTTGAAAACGTCGCTTTCGGTCTTAAAATAAAAAATGTAGATAAAAAAGAAACCGAAAAAAGAGTTGAAGAAATGCTTGAGCTTGTAAACCTTCCCGGAATCGGCAAAAGGTCTGTCAGCTCTCTTTCGGGCGGTCAGCAGCAGCGTGTGGCTATTGCAAGGTCTCTTGTAACTCACCCCGAAGTTCTTCTTCTTGATGAGCCTCTCGGCGCACTCGACCTTAAACTTCGCAAGGAAATGCAGCTTGAACTTAAAAATATTCAGCAGCGTCTCGGAATTACGTTTATATATGTAACTCACGACCAGGAGGAAGCCCTTACCATGTCCGACCAGATTGTGGTTATGAACGGCGGCTTCATTCAGCAAATCGGCTCTCCGATAGATATTTACAACGAGCCTCAAAACGCCTTTGTTGCCGACTTTATCGGCGCAAGTATTATTGTTCCGGGCATAATGCATAAGGACTGCGATGCGGAATTTTGCGGCAGACACTTTGAATGTGTTGATACCGGTTTTGCTCCCATGGAGGAGGTTGACGTGGTTATACGTCCCGAGGACCTTAAAATTGTTGACCCGTCGGAAGGTCAGATGCAGGGCGTTGTTAAATCCGTTCTCTTTAAAGGCGTTCACTACGAAATGGTTGTTGAAGCAAACGGCACGGATTGGCTTATTCATTCCACGCTCCACGAGGAAAAAGGCGACACCGTTGGGCTTCGCATTGCTCCGTTTGATATTCATATTATGAAAAAATACCGCCCCGAAGCGCTTAACTCTGCGGCGGACAGCGAAGAATAAAGCGGAAGGAGTGTATTAAATGAAAAAGAACAGGCTTCTAAGCTGTGTTTACGCTCTTTGGGCGCTTATGTTTATTGTAATGCCCATTTTGCTTATTGTGGGCTACGGCTTTACAAAATCGTCCGTGGGAAAAATCGTTTTCGACCTTTCGGGTTACAAAGATTTCTTCTCAAACCCCATATATCTGGCGGTGCTTCTGCGCTCGATTTTCCTTGCTTTTATTGCAACGGTAATTTGCCTTTTACTCGGCTACCCCATGGCGCTTATACTTTCAAAAATGAACCCGAAATTCAAAGGGCTTGCAACGCTCCTTTTTGTACTTCCCATGTGGATGAACTTCCTCATAAGAACCTACGGCTGGCTTTCGCTTCTTGAAAACAAAGGTCTTATAAATATGCTTTACGGCAGTTTCCGCTTATGGCTTATGGGAATTATCCCTGCCGTAAGCTCTTGGCCCGAATATTTGCCCCTGCTTTACAACAGCCGTGCAGTGGTACTCGGTATGGTTTACGACTTTTTGCCGTTTATGGTATTTCCAATATTTAACGCCATTGACAAGCTCGACAAATCCTATCTTGAAGCGGCGGGCGACCTCGGCGCAAACAAGTGGAAAAGCTTTCTTAAAGTTACTTTGCCGCTCAGTATGCCCGGCGTTGTGTCGGGAATTTCAATGGTATTTATGCCTGCGGTTACAACGTTCATTATATCTTCGCTTCTCGGCGGAGGTCACACCATGCTTATCGGCGATATAATCGAAAACCAGTTCCTCGGCGTCGGCGACTGGCATTTCGGAAGCTCGATTTCGGTTATAGTTATTGCAATTATTCTTATATTTATGAGCATATCCTCACGGTATGAAAGCGAAAACGAAGGAGGCGGCGGATTATGGTAAAAAAATTGTTTAAAAATGCCTACGCATTTCTTATTTACTTTTTCCTGTATGCGCCTATCGCCGTTATGATTGTGCTGTCGTTTAATGCGTCACGCTCCAGAACAAAATGGGGCGGCTTCACGCTTGACTGGTACAAAGCTCTCGTTGACGACGAAGCCGTGTTTGACGCCCTTTCAAACACCATTTGGATTGCGGTTTTTTCTGCGCTTATTTCCACGGTTATTGCAATAATGGCGTCTCTTGTAATTTACAATATACGCGGCAAAACGCTTAAAACAATTGTTATGAATATTACAACGCTCCCGATGATGAATCCCGATATTGTAACGGGCGTATCGCTTATGATACTGTTCATCTTCTTTGGTATAAGCAGAGGCTTTGTGAGTATGCTCCTTGCGCATATCACCTTTAACGTGCCTTACGTTGTAATGTCGATACTTCCTAAGCTTAAACAAATGGACAAAAATATATACGAGGCGGCTCTCGACCTCGGCGCAAAACCGCACGAAGCGTTTTTCAAGATAATTTTGCCGCAGATAATGCCGGGTGTTATAACCGGTATGATACTTGCCTTTACGCTTTCGATTGACGACTTTATAATAAGCTTCTTTACAACAGGCGCAGGCGTATCTAACCTTTCGATTTATATATACTCAATGACAAAGAGAGGCATTTCTCCTGAGCTTTACGCTCTTTCGACAATTATGTTTTTTGCCGTTTTAACGCTTCTTCTTGTGGTTAATTTCAGACTTTCTTTAGTCGGCAAAAAGGAGGAAAAATAGGATGAAACGTTTTTCACTTTTAATGTGCCTTGTTCTTGCACAAAGACGGAACAGTTCACCACTACGCGGATGAATCAACCGAAAAGGTGCTTAAAATCTTCAACTGGGGAGATTATATAAACACCGACGAGGACGTTCTCGGTCAGTTTGCCGAAAAAACGGGCTACAAAATAGTTTACGATACCTTTGACACAAACGAGTCTATGTATGCAAAGCTAAAAGCCGACCCGACAGGCTATGACGTTATTTTTCCGTCCGACTATATGGCAAAGCGTATGATTGAAGAAGGATATATTTCAAAGCTTGACTTTGACAATATTCCTAACATAAGCAAGATAGACAAAAAGTTTACCGGGCTTTCCTACGACCCGACAGACGAATATACCGTGCCTTATATGTGGGGAACTCTCGGAATACTTTACAACAAGGAAATGGTTACCGAGCCTATAAAAAGCTGGGATATTCTTTGGGACGAAAAATACGCAAAACAGATTTTTATGCTTGACAGCAGTCGTGACAGTATTGCCGTTGCTCTTAAAAAGCTCGGATATTCGCTCAACACAACCGACCCCGACGAGCTTGCCGCGGCAAAGGCGGAGCTTATCCGTCAAAAACCGCTTGTTCTCGCTTATCTTTGCGATGAAATAAAGGATAAAATGCTAAACAGCGAGGCGGCTCTTGCGCTCTCCTTTGCAGGAAATGCTCTTGAGGTTGTGCTTGAAGAACCCGACCTTTTGGGATATACAATCCCCGAGGACGATGGCACAAACTGGTTTGTTGACGTGGTTTGCGTTATGGAATCGAGCAAACACAAGAAAACTGCGGAAGAATTTATAAACTTCCTGTGCGAAACTGAAATTGCTACGCTCAACTGCGACTATATCCGCTATTCAACTCCGCAGGTTGAAGCGCTTGAGGAAATGAAGGAAATCGACTTCGATTTTGCTACAAATCCTTACGCTTATCCCGAGGACGTATCGAATATGGAGCTTTATATAAGCTCAAACGAGATAAACAAAAAATATGACAGACTTTGGCTTGAAGTAAAAGCAAAGTAAAATATATAAAAAACGGAAGGCAAAAACCTTCCGTTTACTTTATGCCGTAACAATTTTGCTTGCGTCCTGAAGCCCGAGATATTCTATTGCTTCTTCACGCATTTTATATTTAAGAATTTTTCCTGCCGCATTCATTGGGAACGAGTCAACAAAACGGATATACCTCGGAACTTTATGCTTCGCAATATGCGATACAATAAATTCTCTCAGTTCTTCCTCGGTAAGACTGCTTCCTGCTTTCGGAATTACGCATGCCATGGCTTCCTCGCCGTACTGCTTATCGGGTACGCCGATAACCTGCACATCGCTGACATCGGGGTGAGTATATATAAAGTCCTCAATTTCCTTCGGATACAGGTTTTCGCCGCCACGGATAATCATATCCTTAATTCTTCCCGTGATTTTGAAATATCCTTCGGGAGTGCGCCTTGCAATATCGCCCGAATGAAGCCAGCCGTCCTCATCAATGGCGGCGGCGGTTGCGGCAGGCATTTTGTAATAGCCCTTCATGATGTTATATCCTCTTGCAACAAACTCGCCGTCTACATTATCGGGCAGTTCTTCGTTTGTTTCGGGGTCAACAATTTTACATTCAACTCCGAAAATCGGTGCGCCGACCGTATTTACACGGGTTTCTATCGAATCTGTCGTTTTGCTCATTGTCGTTGCGGGCGATGCCTCGGTTTGACCGTAGGTTATGCATATTTCGGGCATATGCATTTTTTCTATAACCTCTTTCATGGTCTGAATGGGGCAAGGTGAGCCTGCCATAATACCCGTTCTCATACTCGAAAAGTCAGTCTTTTCAAAATCCTCGTGTCCGAGCATGGCTATAAACATTGTCGGAACGCCGTGGAAACAGGTTATTTTTTCTCTGTTTATGCAGTCAAGACCCCTTCTCGGCGAAAAAGCAGGTATGGGAGACATTGTAACGCCGTGCGTCATTGAAGCCGTCATTGCAAGCACCATACCAAAGCAATGGAACATAGGTACTTGAATCATCATACGGTCTGCTGTGGAAAGGTCCATACAGTCGCCGATTGCCTTGCCGTTATTTACAACGTTGTAATGCGTAAGCATAACACCCTTCGGGAAGCCTGTTGTGCCCGATGTGTACTGCATATTGCAAACGTCATGCTTGCTGACCGCCGCAGCACGTCTATATACCTCTTCAACAGGTGTGTCCGCCGCTTTTTCAACCGCTTCTTCCCAGGTAATTGCGCCCGGCATTTCGCAGTCTACGGTAATAATATTGCGAAGGAACGGCAACTTCTTTGAATGAAGCGGCTGTCCTTTCGGAAGCGTTTCAAGTTCGGGGCAAAGCTCCTTCATAATTTCTATATAGTTACTTGTTTTGTATCCGTCAATCATAACAAGTGTATGAGTATCGGACTGTTTAAGCAGATATTCCGCCTCATATACTTTATAAGCCGTGTTGACCGTAACAAGTACAGCGCCTATTTTCGTGGTTGCCCAGAAGGTTATGTACCAAGCAGGCACATTTGTCGCCCATATTGCAACGTGGTCGCCGGGGCGCACGCCAAGCGAAATAAGCGAGCGTGCAAAGGTGTCTACGTCGTCACGGAACTGCGCATAAGTTCTTGTATAGTCAAGCGTTGTGTACCTGAAACAGTACTGGTCGGGAAACTCCTCAACCATTCTGTCAAGTACCTGCGGAAACGTAAGGTCGATAATCGTTTCTTTCGGCCATACATATTTTCCGGTACCTCTAAGGTTGTCGTAAAGCCTGCTGCCCGAAACCGAGCCGCCGCAGTATGCCGACATAAATTCAATAAATTTCGGGAAAATTATACCTGCGTCGCAAAGGTCGGGCGCCCAGCGCTTAACCCATTCAAGCGTGATATATCCGTCATAGTTTATCGAGCGCAAAGCAAACATTATGTCGTGAAGCGGCAAATCGCCCTCGCCCGGAATTTTATAAACAAGCTCTCCGCCGTTTATAACGGAGTCTTTAACGTGAACGTGCTTTATATATGCGCCAAGGTTTGTAAGCGTTGTTTCGGGGCTTTCGTTAAAAAACCTGTACGGGTGATGTACGTCCCAAAGCGCCGCAACGTTATCGCTGGCAACCTCGCCGAGAAGCGAGGCAAGCCTTGCGCTGTCGGCATATACGCCGTTTGTTTCGACAAGTAAAATAATTCCGGTTTCTTCTGCCGCAGGCACAAGCTCTTTAATTCGTGCGGCAATTGCGGCGTCGTCAACCTCTCCGTCCGGAGCGGCTTTAAGGTCGCCAAGTATTCTTATATATTTTGCACCGACGCCTTTTGCAACTTTTATGTAATTTAAAATTTCTGTTTTTGTGTCAAGCCATTCATCATCAAATTTAAGGCAACCGCCTGTGGATAGACAAGGAATTTCGATTTTTAGCTTTAGTAGCTTCTCGGCAGTTTGCTCATACTTGTCGGGAGCAAACGGTGAAGAGGCTTCATCCTCTTTGATGTGACGTACTTCGATTCCGTCAAAGCCAAGGTCCTTCGCCATGGAGAAAATATCTTTCCAGTCATAGTTCGGACAGCAAAGTGTTGAAAATGCTAATTTCATTTTCTGTCATCGTCCTTCCTTGAAAATTTGTAAGGCATAAATTTTTAAAAAAACACCCGACTGTTTGGCAGCCGGGTACTCAGCTAAAACCTTACCTAACTTATTTTATCACGGATAAAGGGCTTTGTCAATAGAAATATGTCATTTTTCACAATTTTTTCATAAATATTCTGTAAAAA
>CACZWA010000023.1 GCA_902784685.1 uncultured Ruminococcus sp. | reverse complement strand
AGACGGCGGTATAGTTCACGACCACCATATGACTCTTGCTCTTGCAATGGGAGCGGATTTCCTTATGCTTGGACGCTACTTTGCAAGATTTGACGAAAGCCCGACAGATAAAATAAATATAAACGGCACACTTATGAAGGAATACTGGGGCGAAGGCTCAAACCGTGCAAGAAACTGGCAGAGGTACGACCTTGGCGGAGATTCAAAGCTTTCGTTTGAGGAGGGCGTTGACTCTTATGTGCCGTATGCGGGTAAGCTCAGCGATAATGTTAACCGCACGCTTGCAAAGGTTAAATCTACCATGTGTAACTGCGGAGCACTAACCATTCCCGAACTTCAGAAAAAGGCGAAAATTACTCTTGTTTCTTCTGTAAGTATAGTTGAGGGCGGCGCACATGACGTTATTCCAAAGACAAAGTAAGGAGAGCCTTAAAAAATGACTATAAAAAGTGATATTGAAATTGCACAGTCGGTAACAATGCGGCCAATTTCGGAAATTGCGAAAACGGCAGGTATTGATGAAAAATATATTGATTTTTACGGAAAGTACAAAGCAAAAATTGACCTTTCGCTTCTTAAAGATAAAGAAAAAGTTGAGGACGGAAAGCTTGTGCTTGTTACGGCAATAACGCCAACCCCTGCAGGTGAGGGGAAAACGACCACGAGCATAGGTCTTGCGGACGGTCTTAAAAAAATCGGCAAAAATGTTGCTTTGGCTCTTCGTGAGCCGTCTCTCGGACCGGTTTTCGGCATAAAGGGCGGCGCAGCAGGCGGCGGATATGCGCAGGTTGTGCCTATGGAGGATATAAACCTTCATTTTACGGGTGATTTTCATGCGATAGGTGCGGCAAACAACCTTCTTGCCGCTATGCTTGACAACCATATCTATCAGGGCAATAAGCTCGGAATTGACCCAAGAAGAATTACATGGAAGCGCTGTGTTGATATGAACGACAGACAGCTCCGCTTTGTAACGGACGGACTTGGCGGCAAGGTGAACGGAGTGCCGAGAGAGGACGGCTATGATATAACCGTGGCTTCGGAAATTATGGCGGTATTTTGTCTTGCTTCTTCAATTTCCGATTTAAAGAAAAGGCTTTCAAACATAATTGTGGGATATACCTATGACGATAAGCCCGTAACGGCAGGAGATTTAAAGGCGGTAGGGGCAATGACGGCGCTTTTAAAGGACGCGCTTGCTCCCAATCTTGTACAGACTTTGGAGGGAACGCCTGCGCTTGTTCACGGCGGACCTTTTGCGAATATTGCTCACGGCTGTAACTCGGTAATAGCTACAAAAACTGCAATGAAGCTTGCGGATTATGTTGTAACGGAGGCAGGTTTCGGCGCTGACCTCGGAGCGGAAAAGTTCCTTGATATAAAATGCAGATATGCAGGAATTAAACCGTCTGCGGTTGTTATTGTTGCAACGGTAAGAGCGCTTAAAATGCACGGCGGACTTGCAAAAACAGAGCTTGCACACGAGGACCTTGACGCTCTTGAAAAGGGTATTCCGAACCTTTTAAGGCACGTTTCAAATATTAAAAATGTTTACGGACTTCCGTCGGTTGTTGCCGTGAACAGATTTCCGACAGATACGGAAGCTGAAATAGACCTGATTATAAAAAAATGTAAAGAGCTTGGAGTAAACGTTGTGCTTTCCGAGGTATGGGGCAAAGGCGGTGAAGGCGGAACGGCGCTTGCCGAAGAAGTTGTAAGACTTTGCGGCAAAAAGAGCGAATTTAAGTTCTGCTACTTGCTTGAAGGCAGTATCAAGGATAAAATAGAGGCAATTGTAAAGAATATTTACGGCGGTGACGGAGCAGTTCTTACGGCAAATGCCGCAAAACAGATTAAACAGCTTACAGAGCTTGGCTTTGATAAGCTCCCTGTTTGTATGGCAAAAACGCAGTACAGCTTTTCGGACGACCCTGCAAAGCTCGGCGCACCGAAGAATTTTACGGTAACCGTAAGAAATGTTAAGGTATCTGCCGGAGCAGGCTTTATTGTTGCGCTTACCGGTGATATTATGACAATGCCGGGACTTCCGAAAATTCCTGCGGCTGAAGGAATTGACGTTGACGAAAACGGAAAAATCAGCGGACTTTTTTAAATCCGAAAGGAAGATGTTTCTTGAAAAAATTATATAGATCCGAAAACGACAGGCGTCTTGCCGGAGTGTGCGGCGGAATTGCTGAATATTTAGGCATTGATTCCACAATAGTAAGGCTCATATGGGTTGTTGCCGTGCTTTGCTTCGGTACAGGACTGCTTGCATATCTTATTGCGGCACTTATAATTCCTATGTATCCGAAAGTGGATTAAAGCTGAAAAATCATATTAAAGCTTGACATTTTAGGCATTTGGTGCTATAATTGTAACTGAAAAACGAATACAGATACAGAGAATTGGAGACGTATCAAACAAAAGTATATGCCGCAGAATATTTTTTGCGGTAGGTGTGCTTTTGTTTCGGTATGTCTTTTTGTGTTATGTAAATACTTTAAGTGAAGGGAGAAATGAAAATGTATGATGTTGCTGTAATAGGCGCAGGAATTACAGGCGGTATGACGGCCCGTGAGCTTTCAAAATATAAGCTTAAAATCTGTATTCTCGAAAAAGAGAATGACGTTGCCATGGGCGCTACAAAGGCAAATTCCGCCATTGTCCATGCAGGTTTTGACGCAAAGGAAGGAAGCCTTAAAGCAAGGCTTAACGTTAAAGGCTCGGAAATGATGGAAAAAATCGCCGGGGAGCTTGGCGTAAAATACAAGAGAAACGGAGCTTTTGTGGTTGGTTTTTCGGACAGCGACCGTGAGAATATCGAAAAGCTTCTTGAAAGAGGAAATAAAAACGGCGTTAAAGATTTAAGAATAGTTGACGGCGATGAGCTTAGAAAAATGGAGCCGAATATTTCGGATAAAGCAACGTGCGCACTTTATGCGCCGACAAGCGCAATAGTCTGTCCGTATGAGCTTGCGATTGCCGCCGTAGGTAACGCAATGGATAACGGAGCGGAGCTTAAACTCGGCTTTGAGGTTTGCGAAATTGAAAAGAAGGACGGAGTATATAAAATTTCTTCCGAAAACGAGAGCATTGAAGCAAGATACGTTATAAACGCCGCAGGCTGTTATACGGATGAAATTGCCCGTATGGCAGGAGATGACAGCTTTACGATAACGCCCAGAAGGGGAGAATATATTCTTCACGATAAAGAGTATGGCGGAATTGTTTCTGCTACAATTTTCAGAACGCCGAATGAAATGGGAAAAGGTATTCTTATTTCTCCGACGGTTGACGGAAACCTTATTACAGGACCAACGGCTGAAAACATTGAAGAAAAGAGCGATACAAAAACAACGGCTGAAGGTTTTTCCAAGATTATATCGCAGAGCTTTGAAACCGTGCCGAGCGTTAAATTCAATAAGTCGATAACCTCTTTCTGCGGCATAAGGTCTGTGGGAAGTACGGGAGATTTTATAATAAATTCTCCGTGTGAAGGTTTTATAAATGCGGCAGGTATTGAATCTCCGGGGCTTTCGTCCTCTCCTGCAATTGCGCTTTATATTGCAGATATGCTGAAAGAAAGCGGAATAAAGCTTATTAAAAAAGAAAACTTTAATCCGATAAGAAAACCTGCGCACTTTTTCAGAGAAGCAAGCAATGAGGAAAAGAACGAAATTATCAAAAAAGATAAAGCCTACGGCAGAGTTATATGCCGATGTGAAACGGTGACGGAAGGCGAAATTCTGTTTGAAATGAGAAGAAATCCGAAGCCGACCGACCTTGACGGCATAAAACGCAGAACAAGGGCGCAAATGGGCAGATGTCAGGGAGGTTTTTGCTCGCCGTACATTGTGGAACTCATCTCTAAAGAGCTTGGTATTCCGTATGAAAGCGTAACAAAATGCGGCGGAAAATCACTTGTAAATGTTTCAAAGACGAAAGGAGATAAGTAATTATGACAGACCTTGTAATTATCGGCGGAGGTCCTGCCGGTATGAGTGCGGCTGTGAGCGCCTATGAAAGCGGCATAAGAGATATTTTAATACTTGAACGTGATGCGGCTCTCGGCGGAATTTTACAGCAATGTATTCATAACGGCTTCGGACTTCACAAGTTCGGTGAGGAGCTTACAGGTCCCGAATATGCCGGAAGGTACAAGAAAATGGTGCTTGAACGTAAAATCCCCTACAAGCTTAATACAATGGTGCTTGATATAAGCCCCGATAAGGTAATAACAGCCACAAACGAGGAGGATGGAATTTTTACCGTTCAGGCAAAAGCGGTAATTCTTGCAATGGGTTGCCGTGAAAGACCGAAGGGAGCGCTTAATATTCCGGGCACACGTCCTTCGGGGATTTACAGCGCGGGTACGGCGCAGAAATACGTTAACATAAAAGGTTATATGCCGGGCAAGAATGTTGTAATTCTCGGTTCGGGCGACATAGGGCTTATTATGGCGCGAAGAATGACGCTTGAAGGAGCAAAGGTTCATGCGGTTTGCGAGCTTATGCCGTATTCGGGCGGACTTGCAAGAAATATTGAACAATGCCTTAACGATTTTAATATTCCGCTTAAACTCAGCCATACCGTTGTAAATATTCACGGCAAAGAAAGACTTGAAGGAGTTACGATTGCAAAGGTTGACGAAAACCGCCGTCCGATTCCGGGTACGGAAGAATATATTGAGTGCGATACGCTTCTTCTTTCGGTGGGGCTTATTCCCGAAAACGAGCTTTCAAAGAGCGCAGATGTGGAGCTTTCGGGCGTTACAAACGGTGCGGTTGTTGACCAAGACAGACAAACGCTTAAAGAAGGTATTTTTGCCTGCGGCAACGTACTTCATGTTCATGACCTTGTAGACTATGTTTCCGATGAGGCTGAAATTGCAGGTAAAAATGCCGCCGAATATATAAAAGGTGAAAAGGCGGAAAACGTTTATGTTCCGATAACAACCGACGGAAAGGTAAGATACACGGTTCCGCAGATAATAACGAAGAAAAAAGACGTAACGGTATATTTCAGGGTGAGCGATGTATTCAGAGATGTGAGCGTTAATGTTTACGGTGACGGAAAACTTATTCTTTCAAAGAAGAAAAGGAAAGTCGCACCCGGAGAAATGGAAACTGTTCTTATTAAAAAAGAGCTTCTTGAAGGAATAGAGAAGCTTGAAGTTAAATTGGAGGGCTGACAAAATGACAGAGAAAAATTTAACGTGCATCGTGTGTCCTCTCGGTTGCAGTATTAAAGTGACCTTAGACGGCGAAAAAATAGTAAATGTTGAGGGAAACAGTTGTCCCAGAGGCAAAGAGTATGCGGTTAGCGAATGTACAAATCCCGTGAGAACGCTCACTACAACAATAAAGTGTGATAACGGCAGAGTTTTGCCTGTTAAAACAAAAAAACCCATACCGAAAGGCAAACTTAAAGAGTATATGGATTTTGTGAATAATCTTCTTGTTCATCTTGACGAATAAAATAAGCTTGACTATATTATAAATAAATGCTAAAATATTATTAAACAAGCTATGGGAGTGATTATGTTGCAGAAAAAAATTATTGCCGCAGTGAGGGGAAAAATTGACAAGGCTGTTAAGTCGGATGTAAATATTATTTTCTTCCTCAGCCCAAACATTCTCAATGTTAAAGGCATTATTGACGAAGCACATAATAGCGGTAAAAAAATATTTTTGCATTTTGACCTTGCGGAAGGAATAGGCAAGGATAAGGCAGGGCTTGAGTTTATTAAAAAGCTTGGCGCGGACGGAATTATAAGCACAAGAGTTAATATTATAAAAGCGGCTCGTGAAGTGGGGCTTGCGACTGTTCAGAGGTTTTTTATTGTAGATTCTCATTCCATAGAAACCACAGTCGAAGCGCTTAAAGCCTCAAAGCCCGATCTGGTTGAGCTTATGCCGGGAATAATAACAAAGGTTATAACGGAAATAAAAGAAAAAGTTGATATTCCCGTTATTGCAGGCGGACTTATAGAAACAGAGCAGGAAGCGGCGGCGGCATTTGAGGCAGGCGCAAGCGCTGTTTCAACCGGCAAGCCGAAACTGTGGAAAGTGTTTGAATAGGAAAGGGAAATGCACCTGCGCTTATGCCAAAGATGAAAGGAAAAATTTCAGATGAAAAACAAAAAGCTTTTTTTGCTTGATATGGATGGAACTATTTACCTTGATAACGACCTTTTTGACGGCACAAAGGATTTTCTTGAATATGTCAAAAAAATCGGCGGTAAATATATGTTTCTTACAAATAACTCGTCAAAGAGTGTTGATAAATACATTGAAAAAATGGCAAGCCTCGGTATAGAAACAACATCGGACGATTTTCTTACTTCGACAGATGCGACAATTCTTGTTTTAAATAAGAGAAAATATAAAAAAATTTATGCCCTCGGCACGGCCTCCTTTAAAGAACAGCTTTCTGCCGCAGGACTGCCTGTAACCGACAAGCTTGAGGACGGAATAGACTGCCTTTTGATGGGTTTTGATACGGAGCTTACTTTTAAAAAGCTTGAGGACGCCTGCATACTTCTCGGAAAACCTGTTGACTATATTGCAACCAACCCCGACCGGGTATGCCCGACATGGTACGGTTATGTGCCTGACTGCGGCTCGGTAAGTACAATGCTTTATAACGCAACGAAGCGTATGCCTGAGTTTATCGGCAAACCGCAGCCGACAATGGCACTTGTTGCAATGGAAAAAAACGGGTTTTCAAAAGAAGAAACTGTGCTGATAGGCGACAGAGTTTATACGGATATTGCGTGCGGAGTAAATGCAGGGATTACGTCTGTGCTGGTTTTGAGCGGTGAAGCCACAATGAAAGACGTGGAAGAAAGCGATGTAAAACCGACGCTTATTTATAAAAACATAAGAGAAATATATAACGAGCTTAATTCGTAAAATTACTCTTTAAAAATATTGAAATCGGGTATATATTTTTCGTTTGCGGAGGAAATATCTTGAAAATATCCGTATTCAACGCCGCAGACAGCCGCATAATCGCAGACCTTTGTGTAAAGCGTGCGGCTCACCTTTTTGTTTATTTCCGAAAAACGAATGTCGGAGGTGACCTTTCCGTGAGGCGTGTATTGCCCCATAAGGCTGAGCATAACACGTTTGCCGCCGAACAGACGCATAAAAACGTCAATTACACGTTTGGAGTTTTCGAGATTTCCCGGCAGAACAAGGTGACGGACAATAAGTCCCTTTTTCATAAGCCCGTTTTCGTCAAGTTCAAAATCACCAACCTGATTATACATTTCTTCAAGGGCTTTTTCGCATATTTCGGGGTAATCAGCCGCAGAAGAATATTTTTCGGCAGGAAAGGAAAGGGCATATTTAAAATCAGCCAGATAAATCTGCACTTTTCCGTTAAGTTCTTTTAATGAGCGTATGCTTTCGTATCCGCCGCAATTGTACACCACGGGAAGTCCCGGATTTTCTTTGAAAATGTCTGCAAGCGTATGCGCATAGTGAGAAGGCGTTACGAGGTTTATGTTATGCGCTCCCTTCGATTTAAGCTCGTTTATTATTTCCGAAAATTCTTCACGGCTTACATATTTGCCGTTTCCGTCAAAAGAAATATCGCTGTTTTGGCAGAACGCACATTTAAGATTGCAACCGCTGAAAAAAACTGCGCCCGACCCGTTGGTGCCGCTTATGCACGGTTCTTCCCATTTGTGAAGCATAACTTTTGAGATTTTTAGTTTCACGCCCACTCCGCAAACTCCGCCGCCGCTTTCGGAGCGGCGCAAAGCTCCGCATCGGCGTGGACATTCTTTGCAAATCAATCTGTTTCACCCTTCATATCATTGAGAGTTTTTAGCTTGTAAAACTCTCCTTTCTTTTTCATAAGCTCATCATATGTGCCGATTTCGGCAATACCGCCCTCGTCCATAACTACAATTCTGTCGGCATCACGAATTGTTGAAAGCCTGTGTGCAACTATAAAAGTCGTGCGGCCTTTAATAAGCGAGTTCATTGCCTTTTGAACGTGATATTCCGATACGTTGTCAAGAGCGCTTGTCGCCTCGTCAAATATAATTATTTTCGGGTCTCTTATGAGCGCGCGTGCAATTGAGATACGCTGTTTTTGACCGCCCGAAAGCTTGCCGCCGTGTTCGCCGATGAAGGTATCAAGCCCGTTTTCCATTTTGTCGGTAAACTCAGGGATATTTGCTTTTTTGATAATTTCGTTTAGCTTTTCTTCGGATACATTTTTAACTCCGTAAAGGATATTTTCCTTTATTGTGCCGGTGAACAAAATGCTGTTTTGAGGCACAAATGCAATAAATTTTCGGTAATCGGTGAGGTTTATGATATTTATATCCTTGCCGTCTATTTTCACAACGCCTTCGGTGGGTTTAAGAAAACCGATTATCATATTCATAATGGTGGATTTACCGCTTCCCGACGAGCCGACAAGAGCTATGCACTCACCGGGATTTACGTCAAGATTGAAATTATGTATAACCTTTTTGTTGTCGTCAGGATAGCTGTACGAAACGTTTTCAAACTGCACAGAGCCGTGAACATATTTAAGACGGATTTTTCCGCGGTTGTCCTCAACATCATGAGAAAACATAATCTCGCTGACGGATTTCAGGCTTTCAAGACCTTTTGCAATTTCTTGGTATAGATTGATTAAGTTGTTTAAGTTGCCCATAACGGAATTAAAATACGAATGAAACAGTACAATATCACCGACTTTTATATAGCCGTAATACGCCATAATTGCGGCGAAAATAACAAACAGATTTGAAATTGAGTTATGTACAACAAAGCTTACAGAGCCGAAATAGCTGCCTGTTTTATCGAGCTGCATACCCGATTTTTTGAGCTTTTGGAGCATTCTGTCAAGCTTGCTTATTTCTTCTTCTTCAAGCCCGTGCGCTTTTGTTACGGGTATCATTTCAATCATATCCGAAACCTTGGCGGAAACGTTTTCTACCTCATGCCTGAAATCACGGTTTGTTTTTACGATTTTTTTGCGGAATATTTTTATCACCGCAACGCTGGCAGGGATAGTCAATACAAAAACGCTTGCCATAAGCGGACTTTTGGATATTGTTATGGACATATATACAAGAAGTGAAATGAGGCAGGGAATAAACGATTTAATAATCTGGTCATTTAAAAATTCAACGGCCTCCATATCACGCAGAAATTTTGATTGAAGCCTGCCGCTTTCTATATCCTTGTGGTATGTGAGCGACATATGCTGAAGCTTTCGTATAAGTGAGCTTCGCATGCCTGTTCCTATATTACGCAGGGCATGGCTTGTAAAACGAATATAAATAACATGGAAGGGAATGTTCGACACAAGAACAACAAAACCGACAACCGCCCAAAACCATATATCACGCAGATTTCCGCCTTTGCCGCTTATTTTGTCCGTGGCAATGTTTATGACATTTGAAATAACGATAGGGGTAAACCAAACGGGAGCATTTTTAAGAAGATAAAAGAGGATTGAAATCAGAAAATCTGCCTTGTTTTGCAAAAAAATGCGCCACAAAACCTTTATACCTGCTTTATCTTTGTTTTCCGCTTCATCAAAAAGTTCTTCGTAATCGGGTAGTTTGTTTTCGTCAGTAATCATTTCGGTCACCCTCTTATCATATTACATATTAAAAATTACCCTTTAAATTCCTGTACATTATACTACTTAGCTTTTCCAATGTCAACCTCTTTTTTGATTTTTTTTATTACAATTTTGTTACGAATTTTTTGTCAAAAAAAGGCGTATATATTATTGAGGTGATTTTTGTTGAAACGAATGTTTTTTCCTTTTATTATTACGGTTGCAATGCTTATTGTTTTCAGGAGTTTTGTGTCAAATCCCGAAACGCTTGTAACCGATTTTTTTGCAAAATACGGCTATTCTTTGTCGGAAAAGCCGATTGAAGTGAGCGACTTTACCTTTCCGACGGTTTTAAGCCCGGTTTTGAAAAATTATGATGAGCTTGAAAACCGTATCGGGCTTAGTATAAAGCCGTATCTCGGTAAAAGCGTTAAACGGTACACATATAGAGTTTTGAATGTGCCGGGCTTTGAAAAGGAGGAAATCAGAGCCAACGCTCTTGTTTATAAAAACAAAGTTATTGCCGCAGATATTATGACGGTCGGGCTGAACGGCTTTATGATTGCACCGGGAGATAAAATGCCTGAAAGTGAGGGGTAGCAATTAGTACAGGGAAGAAAAATATTTTTATTTCAATTCTGCATAAACCTATGTTAAAATATTGATTTATTTTAAATAATGTGATATACTGTAATATATAAAATTGTGCTCAAAGTCATTAAATTGAGCGCTTTGATAAATTTAGCATTGCGGCTGATAAATAATTTGATTTCGGAGGTATGTTATGGTACTTGAAAATAAATTAGGGCTGACAAATGCCGCTGTTCTTGCTCGTGAGGAAGAACGCATAAGCAAGAAAAAGGCAATTGAACTTTTTGAAAGCGGAACTCTTGATACATTGGATGCAGGGAAGTTTTCCGCACTCAAAGCAATTCATAAGTACCTCTTTGGCGAAATTTATGACTTTGCCGGAGAGGTCAGAACGGTGAATATTGCCAAAGGTAATTTCCGCTTTGCTCCGTTAATGTATCTCGATGCTGCTATCAAAAATATTGATAAAATGCCGCAATCAACCTTTGATGAGATCATTGAAAAGTATGTTGAGATGAATATTGCCCATCCTTTTAGGGAAGGTAATGGGCGCAGCATGCGTATTTGGCTCGACCTTATTTTAAAGAAAGAACTCCACAAGGTTATTGACTGGAGCTGTGTTGATAAAGAAGATTATCTTCTCGCTATGGAACGTAGCCCCATTAAGGATATTGAAATAAAGCATATCCTTAAAGAGGCTTTGACTGACGATATAGATAGCCGTGAGGTCTATATGAAAGGAATAGATCACAGTTACTATTACGAAGGTTATACAACGTTTAAAACCGAAGAATTGTAGGCAAATTATGACTTGCTTTAAAAAGATTAGAAATATCATAAGGTTTAAAATGCTTTTTGATATTATAATTGTAAGTGCTATGTGACGCTATTTTAAAATATCAGAAATATATTCACAGTTAATAACCTTTTCAGCAAGCATTCCTTTTTTAAAATAGTAATGATTTGACGCTTCATAGCCAAATAAGCTGCTTTTTCTCATAAGCTCATACATAAGCAGAGCCATTTTTTTATCTTCCTGCACAAGTGTAGAAAGATATTTTTTATCGCCGCTTGCACGCTTA
>CACZWA010000022.1:11448-14793 GCA_902784685.1 uncultured Ruminococcus sp. | reverse complement strand
GAAGAGTGTGATTTTGGCTATCGAAAGAGTATTTTTGCGGAAGGCGGATATATTATTCTTGAAGCCGAGTTTGAATTAAAACACGGCAATGAGGAAGAAATAAGAAGCGTTATGAAAGAGCTTGCCGCAAGACGAAGAAATAAGCAACCGCTTGAATTTCCGAGTGCGGGAAGCACCTTCAAAAGACCCGAAGGCTATTTTGCAGGTGCGCTTATTGAAGGCGCAGGGCTTAAAGGTTTTTCTGTCGGAGGAGCGCAGGTTTCGGAGAAACATGCAGGTTTTGTTATAAACCGAGGCGGCGCAAGTTGTGAGGACGTAAAAGCGCTTATTGAAGAAGTAAAGAAAAAAGTGTACGATAACAGCAGAGTAATGCTTGAAGAAGAGATAAAAGCGGTAGGAAGGACTAAAAGAAAATGAAAATTGTTATAATTTCCGGTATGTCCGGAGCAGGAAAATCAAGCGCAATAAAGGCAATGGAGGACGCAGGTTTTTACTGCGTTGATAATATGCCGCCAAAGCTCATACCTGCATTTGCCGAGGTGTGCGGACAGTCAAACGGCGAAATCGAAAAGGTCGGACTTGTTGTTGATATGCGCAGCGGAAATATGTTTAATCAGCTCCCCGATGTTCTCGAAAAGCTGAGAGCAAAAGGCATTGACTACGATATTCTTTTTCTTGAAGCAAGCGACGAAGTGCTTGTCTCGAGATATAAACAAACAAGGCGAAGTCATCCGCTTGCACCCGACGGCGGCGTTAGCGAAGGAATTGCAAAGGAACGCAAGCTTCTTGAAAGTATAAGAAAAAGTGCGGAATATATAATTGATACGTCATCACTTACAACCTTACAGCTCAAAGAGGAAGTAAATAAAATTTTCTTAAAGGGCAGCGAATATAAAAGTATGGTCATAAAAATAGAGTCATTTGGCTTTAAACACGGTATTCCTTACGATGCCGATTTGGTTTTTGACGTTAGATTTTTGCCCAATCCTTTTTATATACCGGAGCTTAAAGCAAAAACAGGGCTTAACCATGAAGTAAGCAGTTATGTTTTCTCGTTTAAACAGACAGGTGTTTTTGTGAAACAGCTCGAAGAAATGATTTCGTTTTTAATTCCGCATTATATGGAAGAAGGAAAAACGGAGCTTGTTATCGGAATAGGCTGTACGGGCGGAAAACACAGAAGTGTTGCAATTGCCGAGGAGCTGTATAAATATATTTCAAAAACCGATTACAGAACAGTAATAAAGCACAGAGATTATCTGAAAGAATAAAGGCGAAGGAGGAAAAAGCGATGTCGTTTACCTATGAGCTTAAAAAAGAGATTCTTGAAAAAGAAAATTCAAAAATGTGTTGCAGTCTTGCAGAGCTTGCCGGGATAGTTGCGTTTTCCTCTCTTATAAAAAACGGAACATTAAGAATTGTTATTGAGAACAAAGCCGTTGCTTCAAGAATTATCCGCCTTATGAAACGTACTTTGGAGCTTCAAGCCGTTATAGATAAGAAAAACGGCGGAGGCGTAAGAAAAAACGACGTGTATGTTATAACGGTAATTCAAGGCGAAAAGCTGCTTGAAAAGCTTGGGGTTGACGGTGGTATAAAAAAGAAACTTACAGAGAAACCATGCTGTAAAAAAGCCTTTTTGAAGGGAGCGTTTTTGGGCGGAGGAAGCGTATCCGACCCCGGCAAACGCTATCACCTTGAATTTGTCACCGCATACGGTGAGCTCTGCGAAGATTTTAAACAGCTTCTTGCGGAGCTTGGCTTAAAGGCAGGGACAATCAGCAGACGAGGAAAAGAAGTAATATATTTCAAAGATTGCGACTCAATTTGTGACGTTCTTGCTATGGTGGGCGTAAACAAGGGTGTTATGGAAATATATGAGGTTAAGGTTATAAAGGATAAGAAAAATGAGCTTAACCGAATTAATAATATGGAGGTTGCAAACATTTACAAAACGGCAGATGCGGCCGCAAACCAGATTAAATGTATAAATAAAATTGCGGAAAAGGCAGGGCTGGAAGCTTTGCCCGAAGCGTTAAGAAAGCTTGCAGACGTAAGGCTTAAATACCCGGATGAAGGGCTTGCCCAGCTCGGCAAGAGGCTTGACCCGCCGCTTGGAAAATCCGGTGTAAACCACAGAATGCGAAAAATAATAGAAATATCTAAGAGATATTAAGTATATAAAAAATACTAAAAGAATGAAATAAAATATCACACTTGACAAATTATGCCAAGTGTGATATGATATAGACAGAACATATGTTCGACACAAAAGAGTTGGGAGAAAGTAAAATGGAAGGCTTTGTTCATCTTCATACACATACCGAATACAGCTTGCTTGACGGAGCTTGCAGAATTGACAGACTGCTTGCAAGAGCCGCTGAGCTTGGAATGAAAGCCATGGCTATAACCGACCACGGCAATATGTACGGCGTTGTAAAATTTTACAAGGCCGCTAAAAAGTATGACATAAAGCCTTTGCTCGGCTGTGAGGTTTATACTGCTCCGAGAAGCCGTTTTGAAAAAGAGGGCAGACAGGACAGCGAGCCGGGACACCTTGTTCTTATCGCAAAAGACAAACAGGGCTATAAAAACCTTATGAAAATTGTTTCCGCCGGTTTTACGGAGGGTTTTTACTATAAACCGAGAATTGATATGGAGCTTCTCCGTGAGCATAGTGAGGGGCTTGTTGCGCTTTCGGCGTGCCTTGCGGGAGATGTTTCGAGAAGTATTCTTAACGGAAATATGGATAAAGCTCGTGAATACATAGAAAAATATATTGACATTTTCGGTAAAGACGATTTTTATATAGAATTACAAGACCACGGTTTGCCGGAGCAAAAACAGGTAAATATACATCTTATCAATTTTGCCGGTGAATACGGGCTTAAAGTGGTAGCGACAAACGATATTCATTATGTAAATAAAAGCGACAGCGAAATGCACGATGCACTTCTTTGCATACAGACGGGCAAAACAGTTGATGACGAACAGCGAATGAGGTTTGCCACAGAGGAATTTTATGTGAAATCCGAAGAAGAAATGGCAAGCTTGTTCCCGAATATTCCGTCGTGCATAACAAATACGGCGGAAATTGCGGAAAAATGTAACGTAGAGCTTGAATTTGGCAACTATCACCTGCCAAAGTTTGAGGTACCTGACGGCTTTACACCGTATGAATATTTGAGAAGTCTTTGCGAAAGCGGTCTTAAAGAGAGATACGGCGAGGCAAATGACGAGATAAAGTCCAGGCTTGACTATGAGCTTGAAACAATAAACAAAATGGGCTATGTTGACTATTTTCTTATTGTTTGGGACTTTATAAAATATGCAAAGGATAACGGC
>CACZWA010000022.1:0-11414 GCA_902784685.1 uncultured Ruminococcus sp. | reverse complement strand
CGTTGTTTCGTACTGCCTTAAAATTACCGATATTGACCCTATTAAATATAATCTTCTTTTTGAGCGTTTTCTAAATCCTGAACGTATTAGCATGCCCGATATTGACGTGGATTTTTGCATTGAAAGGCGTCAGGAGGTTATTGACTACGTTATACGAAAATACGGCAAGGATAACGTTGCGCAGATAATAACCTTCGGTACGTTTGGCGCAAAGCAGGCAATCCGTGACAGCGCAAGGGTTTTGAGTATGCCTTATGCAGATGCGGACAGAATAGCAAAGCTTATTCCACAGGAACTTGACATGACGATTGAAAAGGCAATTTCCATGAACCGTGAGCTTAAAGAGCTTTACGAAAATGATGCGGCGGCTGCGAAGGTGATTGATATTGCCAAAGCCATAGAGGGTATGCCGAGACATTCCTCTACTCATGCGGCAGGAGTCGTTATTTGCGGTGAGCCGGTGAGCGATTATGTGCCGTTAAGCCATAACGGTGAAATGGCAATCACACAGTTTGAAAAAGATACCGTTGAAGAACTCGGACTTTTAAAAATGGATTTTCTTGGGCTTCGCAACCTAACTATAATTCGTGATACTCTTGACATGATAAAGCGTGATACGGGCGAAACGGTTGACCTTGTAAATATAGATTATGATATTCCGGGCGTTTACAAGATGATTTCGGAGGGTGATACCGACGGAGTTTTCCAGCTTGAATCTGCCGGAATGAAAAACTTTATGAAGGAGCTAAAACCGCAGAACCTTGAGGATATAATTGCGGGCATTTCGCTTTTCCGTCCCGGACCTATGGACGAAATACCGACTTATGTGGACAATAAATCGCACCCCGAAAATGTGCGATATAAACACGAAAAATTAAAGCCTATTCTTGACGTTACATACGGCTGTATGGTTTATCAGGAACAGATTATGCAGATTGTGCGTGACCTTGCAGGTTATTCTTTCGGAAGAGCCGACCTTGTAAGACGTGCCATGAGTAAAAAGAAAATGGACGTTATGGAAAAGGAACGGGACTTTTTCATAAACGGTATAGTGGACGAAAACGGCACAGTTGAGCTTGACGGCGCTGTTCGCAGAGGTGTTGACAAAAAAACCGCAAACGATATATTTGACGGTATGATAGATTTCGCAAAATACGCTTTTAATAAATCTCACGCGGCGTGTTATGCCGTTGTGGCATACGAGACCGCCTACCTTAAATATAAATATCCCACGTTTTTTATGGCGGCGCTTCTTTCGAGCGTGCTTTCCACAACCGATAAAGTTACGCAGTATATTATGGATTGCGGCAAAATGGGAATATCGCTTCTGCCGCCGTCTATAAATGAAAGTATCGACGGTTTTTCTGTTGACGAGCATTCAATAAGATTCGGACTTGCAGGTATTGCAAATGTCGGCTTTAACCTTGTTGATGTTATAGTTAAGGAAAGGGAACGTGGCGGCAAATTCACTTCTTTTGACGATTTTGCAAACCGTATGCAGGTGAGAGAGCTTAATAAGCGTGCGGTTGAATGTATGATAAAAGCAGGAGCTATGGATTGTTTCGGTAAGAGCCGTGCGGCGCTTCTTGACGGATATGCCGATGTGCTTGAAGGGTTGGCAAACAGCAAACGTAACAACCTTGAAGGGCAAGGCTCTCTGCTCAGCTTTTTGAATGATGAAGAAGATATACATGAGGACAGCATACCCGATAAAGAAGAATTTCCGTTACTTAAACTTCTTGCTATGGAAAAGGAAATGATGGGAATATATATTTCGGGTCATCCTATGCAGGAATATAAAGAGCTTGCGGAAAAAGTAGGAGTGGACTATACGAATGATATTTCGGACGAGGAAAGTAAAATCCGTGACGGAGATACCGTTACGGTTGCAGGTATGATTTCCGCAAGAAAGGACAAGCTCACAAAAAACAATACCTATATGTCGTATATATCTGTTGAAGATATGTACGGAAGCATAGAGGTGCTTGTTTTCCCGAAGATTTTTGAAAAAGCAAGAAATATACTTGGCGCAGATGAGCCCGTATGCGTCAAAGGCAGAGTCGATATTAAAGAAGATTATCCGCCGAAAATAATTGCGGACTCCGTTTTGCTTCTTTCGGATGTAGAGGCAGTAAGCGCCCCTGCGGAGGAAAAAATGAAGCTTTATATTAAACTTAAGCTCGGAAAAGATTTTTTGCTTGACAGAGTTATGGAGATTATAGGTAAATATAAGGGCAACGTGCCGCTTTGTTTGTATTTTGAAGAAAGCGGCAGAGCATATAACGCAAACCGAGAGAATTTTATCGAGCCTACGCAGGAACTATTGAAAGAACTGGCAGGCTTGCTCGGCGAGGATTGTATAAAATTAACAAAAACAGAGTAAAAAAACGGGTAAAATGCAGTGAAATTATAAAAAATTACAAAAAATAAAAAAACACTTGCTTTTTTTTGCGAATTATGTTATAATAATAAATGCTTATTGATTTTAGAAACTGTAACGGAGGTGTTTATAGATGGCAAAATGCGAAGTTTGCGGTAAGGGTGTAAGTTTTGGAATTAAAGTAAGTCACTCTCACAGACGTGCTAACCGTACATGGAAAGCTAATATACGTTCGGTTAGAGCAATTGTGGACGGCACACCGAAAAAGGTTAATGTTTGTACACGTTGTCTGCGTTCGGGAAAGGTAGAACGTGCGGTTTAACCTGTGAGATATACCGTTTAATGCCGCAATGTAGGTAGAGGAGGCAAAAATATGCAGCTCGATATTTCAAAAATTTCCGCTCTTAACGGCGAAAAGATTGAATTTGAAGGCGAAACACAGTTTTTGCCCGTAGCCTTTCTCGGAAATGATTTTACTTTTCCAAGTAATGCTTTTTTAAAAGGCTCGGTTTTAAACGAGGATGGAGCTTTCCTGCTTCAAATGTCGGTAAGCGGTAAAGTTAAAACCGCTTGTGCGAGATGCGGAGCAGATGTAACGGAAAGCTTTGAATTTGACTTAAATGAAAAACTTATAAAAGGCGGCAATGCTGCAGATGATGACGCCGCTAAAATTGACGGATTTATTCTAAACCTTGACGAATTTGCCGTTAACGGTTTTTTGATGAATTCGCCTGCAAGATATTTATGCAGCGAAGAATGTAAAGGTCTTTGCCCTGTATGCGGCAAGAATCTAAGCGAAGGGGATTGCTCCTGCAATAAAGAAGGAACCGACCCAAGATTTGACATTCTTAACAACATAAAATTTTAGTTACGAAATACTAACAGGAGGTGTAGGCAGATGGCAGTACCTAAGAGAAAAACATCAAAAGCTCGTCGTGATAAAAGACGTGCAAACTGGAAGCTTGAAATCCCCGGTATGGTTCAGTGTCCTCAGTGTCATGAATACACAATGCCGCACAGAGCGTGCAGAGCTTGTGGATATTACAAAGGAAGAGAAGTTGTTAATTCGGCAGCTGCTGAATAAAAAATCCGGAAACTTGCCGCTTATTTTTAAGCGGCGAGTATTTGCGCTTGGGCTGTGACAAGGCTTGTATTTCAATATGCGCTTGCGGTGCTGCCGCAGGGACGTTTTGAGGCAGGCTGAGGCAGAGTCCTTTTTTATTTATGAAAAAGGATTAACGGTGAAATAATGAAAATAAAGAGAATACCGAACGATTTTACTGTTTGCAAGGTAGCTTCCGTCGAAAAGATTGATTTTTCGGACGATTTTTGCTTTGTGGGTAAAACCGATGAAGAACTGTCGCTTGTTTGTGATACTTTAAAAGTACCCGAGAACGTTACGGAGCGTGACGACGGCTGGAAAGCTTTTCGCATTGAAGGCGTGCTTGATTTTTCACTTATCGGAATTTTGTCAAAAATCTCGGCTTTATTGGCGGAAAATAAGATTGGCATCTTCGCCGTATCTACATATAATACCGATTACATTCTTGTAAAAAAAGAGAATTTTGAAAATGCGCTTAAAGCGCTCAGAGAAAAAGGATATACCGTAGTTTAATAAAATATAACGGTATAACTCTGTTTGAAACGGAAAATACGCTTTCGGAGGTGATTATTGTGGACAAATATAAACGCATTAGCAGTGTTGACGAGGACAGTATAGCCGAAGAAGCAGGCATTGAAAGCGGAGATTATATTCTTGAAATAAACGGCCACGAAATCACCGATATTTTGGCGTATAAATACTATTCAAACGATGAGAATATAACGCTTACCATAGGCAAAAAAAACGGCGAAACGGAGATAATAGAAATTGAAAATCCGTATTTTGAGGATTTGGGGCTGAATTTTGAATATCCGCTCCTTTCCAAGTCACGTTCCTGCCGCAACAAGTGTATATTTTGTTTTATTGACCAACTCCCGAAAGGTATGCGAAAGACGCTTTATTTTAAAGATGACGATTCGAGGCTGTCGCTTCTTCACGGCAACTATGTTACGCTCACCAACCTTAGCGATAAGGAAATTGAAGATATTGCGGATATGCACATAAGCCCGATAAACATTTCGGTTCATGCAACCGACCGGGACGTGCGTAAAGTTCTTTTCGGTCATGACAAAACGGGCGATATTTTAAAGCGTATGCGTTTTTTTGCGGAAAACGGAATTACCATGAACGGTCAAATTGTTCTTTGCAAGGGAGTAAATGACGGCGAAGTTCTAAAAAAAACACTGGAAGATTTGTGTGAGCTTTACCCTGCGGTTTACTCGGTTTCCGTTGTTCCCGTGGGGCTTACAAAATACAGAGAAGGACTTTATCCACTTGAGCCGTTTGAAAAAAAGGACGCCGAGGAGCTTATTGATACCGTAAATATGTTTCAGGAAAAAATGCTCGAAAAGTGCGGAAGCAGAATAATTTATGCTTCTGACGAGTTTTACCTCACGGCAGAAAGAGAAATTCCGCCATACTCAGAATACGAGGATTTTCCGCAGATAGAAAACGGTGTAGGGCTTATAGCTTCGATTCGTGAAGAGTTTTATGAGGCGCTTGAAAACATAAAAACAAATAAGCTCGAAAGAGAAATTTCTGTTATAAGCGGCAAAGCGGCATATCCGCTGATTTGCGGTTTTGCAAAGGAGCTTTGCGACAGAGTAAAAGGGCTTAAAATTCACACATATGAAATAACAAACAATTTTTTCGGAGAGAGAATTACAGTAGCGGGGCTTTTGACAGGCGGCGACATAAAAGCGCAGCTTGACGGTAAAAAACTTGGCGAAAGACTGCTTATTCCTCATTCCGCACTCCGTTCGGGAGAGGATATTTTTCTCGATGATATGACGCTTTCGGAGCTTGAAAAAGAGCTTGGCGTTCCGATTACTCCTGTTTATAATGACGGATATGAATTTATAGATGCGGTTCTTGGAGGGGAGGAAAACTGAAATGAAACCTGTAATTGCAATAGTCGGCAGACCAAATGTAGGTAAATCTGCCTTGTTTAACAGACTTGCAGGCAGACGTATTTCGATAGTTGAAGATACGCCGGGCGTTACAAGAGACAGAATTTACACGGATATTGAATGGCGAAGCATACCGATTACGCTTATTGACACGGGCGGTATTGAGCCTGACAGCCGTGACGAGCTGCTTGTACAGATGAAAAGGCAGGCTATGCTGGCGGTTGACCTTGCGGACGTAATAATTTTTGTGGGAGATATAAAAACCGGCGTTACTGCGGCGGATATGTCTGTTGCGGATATGCTCAGAAAGTCAAAAAAGCCGGTTGTACTTGCCGTAAATAAGGTAGATAAGGTTGGTAACCCTCCGCCTGAGATATATGAGTTTTATAATCTTGGTCTTGGAGACCCGATATCGGTATCGGCTGTGCAGAGTCTGGGGCTTGGCGATATTCTTGACGCCGCATATGAGCATTTTCCGAGCGGCTTTGATGAAGAAGAAGACAGGGAGCTTATAAAAGTTGCGGTTATCGGCAGACCTAATGCGGGGAAATCCTCTCTTATAAATAAAATTCTCGGAAGCGAGAGAGTGATTGTAAGTGAAATTGCGGGAACGACAAGAGACGCAATTGATACTTATTATGAAAAAGACGGAAAAAAATATTTGTTTATTGATACTGCCGGGATAAGGCGAAAGTCAAAGGTTGATGAAGCGGTGGAGCGTTACAGCGTTTTAAGGAGCTATGCCGCAGTTGACAGAGCGGACGTTTGTCTTATTATGATAGACGGAAAAGAGGGCGTTGCAGAGCAGGATGCAAAGGTTGCGGGCTACGCTCATGAAGAAGGCAAGGCTTCGGTTATAATAATAAATAAGTGGGATACCGTCACTAAAGAAACGGGCACTATGAAACAGGCAAAGCTCGACACTTACGAAAAGCTTTCGTTTATGCAGTACGCACCGATAGAGTGTATAAGCGCAAAGACGGGAAGCAGAGTAGATAGAATTTTTCCGCTTATTGACAGCGTTTATGAGCAAAATTCAAAGAGAATAACAACAGGTGCGCTGAACGATATTATAAATGAAGCGACGCTCAAGGTTCAGCCGCCGTCGGATAAGGGAAAGAGGCTGAAAATATATTACGGAACTCAGCCGTCCTCAAACCCTCCGACCTTTGTTCTTTTTGTTAATGATAAAAAGCTTGCGCATTTTTCGTATATAAGATATATTGAAAATCAAATTCGTTCCGCTTTCGGTATGGAGGGAACTCCGGTAAGGTTTATTATCCGTGAAAAGGGTACGGACGCAGGGCCTTCAAAGTGGAAATAATTTTTGAAAGGGGCATAAAAAATGTCAGCTATCGGCGTTAAAACCGTTAAAATGCTTAATCATATTTTTCCAAAACAGGTACACCCGTTCAATATGCAGCAAGACGGTGAAAAAACCTATGCTATGTGGCAGTTTGAAAAGGGGCAGGATACAGTAAAATTTTTCCTTGAAAAATATACATTAAGCGAAATGTTTAAAGACAAGCTTGTGCTTGATTTCGGCTGCGGTGCGGGCGGAAAATCGCTTTATTACGCAAGCTGCGGCGCAAAAAAAGTTACAGGCATAGAAATTGTTAAAAGCTATAAAGAAGAAGCGGAAAAGCTGGCAGAAAGCCTCGGACTCGCAGATAAGTTTGAGTTTGTTGTGGGAAGTGCGACGGAATCGGGTTTTCCGAATGCAAGCTTCGACACAATAATAATGAACGATTTTATGGAGCATATTGCAGACCCCGAAAAAGTTTTGATTGAAGCAAGAAGAATTATAAAGCCCGGCGGCAGAATTTATATTAATTTTCCACCGTATTATCATCCGTTTGGGGCGCATCTTTCAGACGCCGTAAATATGCCGTGGTGTCATATGTTTTTCAGCGAAAAAACTCTTGTTGACGCATATAAAGACCTTGTTAAAGACTTACCCGACGGAATGGAGAGAATAAATTTCAGAATATCGAAAAACGAAAAGGGCGAAGAATATTTTTCTTATATAAACCGTATGACGATTAAACGTTTTCACAAAATCTTGAATAAGCTTGATATTAAACCGGTTTACTATTCCGAAACACCCGTAAGAAGCATAGTAAAGCCTCTTGCAAAATTTAAGCCTACAAAAGAAATGTTTGTTAAAATGGTAACCTGCGTTATTGAAGGATAATAAATTTAAAAAACAAACATTTCTATAAAAAAACACACAAGTTTACAAAATTCGTTGACATTAAGGGATTTATGTGTTAAAATAAAATTGTAAAATTTAATATTCACACAAAGTGTCGTTTGCGCCGCATAAAAGGCGCAAACGGTGAAAAGGGAATGGGGTGAGACTCCCCGGCGATACCAGTCGCCGTATGCAGATGAGCCTACGCCGTCGGTGAAAACCGGTCATTGGGAAACCGAGAAGGCAGGCGTGGTTTTGTAGCTTAAAGCTTCTAAATCTGCGAGCCGGAAGACCTGCTTTGATGTCGCTTTGTAAAATGCCGCCTGCGGCAAAGAAGCGATAGTTTTGCTTGCCGGAAACTGTTCGTGAGTGGGCTTTTTCCGCTATGTAAAATGTGAGGTGCACAGAAATAACTGCTGTGGTAATTTTAAAGTTACCGCAGTTTTTTTGTTTGCTGCGGAAGCAAAAGAAAGGACATGAGAATTAAAAAACAAAATTTTTTAATTTGAAAGGAAGTAAAAAGAAATGAAAATGAAGAAGATTTTATCTCTGCTTCTCGCACTGGTGATGATTTCAGGCATATGCTGTCTTAGTGTATTTGCCGATAATGCCGATGTAAACGGCATAAGCGCATACATTACGATGAGCGTAAACGGCAAAATTGCAGAAGGCAAGGACGGCGGGTTCGTTGCGGAAAAGCCTGTTTTGCTGACGGGCGGGGAGAGTTATACCCTTGACGATTTGTTTAAAACCGCCCATGATTTATATTATGACGGAGGCTCTGAGGCAGGTTATTCCTCGTATATGAGTGGCTGGGGGCTTTCGGTCGGAAAGCTCTGGGGCGATGAAAGCGGCAATTTCAGCTATCAGATAAACGGCGCCGAAACCTTTGTTTCGGGGCTTTCACAAGAGATTAAAGACGGCGACTATATTGATGCCTACGTTTTTGAAAATTCTTATCCCGACAGCGAAAATTACTCAAAATTTGATAAATTTTCTGCCGAAACGGAAGTCGGCGAAAATGTAGAGCTTACTTTTTTTGATTCAGGCTATGATACAAACTGGAATACGGTATTTTTCCCCGGAGAAGGAGCAGCCATAACCTTAAACGGCGAAAAGACGGATTATGTTACGGATGCCGAGGGAAAAGTTAGCCTTTCGTTTGCAAAAGCAGGCAAGTACGTTGTTTCTGCCGAAAAGACAAAAGTGGTAAACGAGAAAACGGTTACCGCAATTACAGCGCCTGTATGCGTGATAACGGTTTAAAAAGAAAAAAAAATCACAGTACCAAAAGATACAAAACTCTATGTCGGACAAAAGGGTAGTAAGCACTTTGTGAGCTTTACCGAGATTCAGCCTTTTGCCGCTAAAGAAAACGATGAAAGTACAACTTACTATTTTGAACTTGAAAATAATAAAGTATATAACTACCGAATAACAAGTGACAATTATGTTACCTATGCAGGAAAATTTACAAAGAAATCCGCAGTAAATATGGAATTTACCGCCGATACGCTTGAAACGGAAGGTAAAACAAAAAGCTCGATAGACCGCACCCTTTCATCAAACAGCGGATATAATGTTGGTGATATTTATCTTAATATAAATGCAGAAGGCTATCTTAAACTTGAAAAAGATTCTACATATCAGCTTGTAAATCTTAGAAACTGGGAAGCTGTTGACAGCGTTACCGCAAACTATTTTATAGAGCCCGACTATCATTATACGGTTGTTGATGAAAACGGCGAAGAAAGCGACAGCGTTGTGACTGTTGACGAAAACGGTCTTATTACAGCGGTTGGCAACGGAACGGCTTTTGTACTTGTAACCTATGACGCAATAAATATTGACTTCGGTTCGGGTGCTGTTTTCTACGGCGCTTTGTGGCCGGAAAACACAGGTGTTTTTGCCGTAAGCGTTGGGGCAAGTGACAGCGGTATTGAAACCGGAATGACAATAAACGAAGGCAAAAACAATGCGGAAATTAAGCTTTCGGGCGACGCACTCGACTCTGAACATGACGTAATATACTTTTTTGGCGACAGCGGCGAGTATTCTTTTACACCTGTAACAAAGGGCGTGGAAGTTTTTGTTGCAAACCCGTCTTACAGTGACGGGAGACTTAAATATAACGGCTTTGAAGCGGTAGCCGCTAACGTAGACGGAAGCTTTACAGTTCCTCTTGTTCAGGGAAAAAATATTGTTAAGCTTGAGAAAGACGGAAACGCAGAATATCAGATTATAAACGCAAAGAAGCTTAGCTTTACGGTAAATAACGGCGAAGCGGTTCATGCAGGTGACGAAATAAGTGTAGTGCTTGATACGGTTTATCACCCGGCAAATAAGCTTGCGGGCGTGTATAATATGAACGCCAATGCTGTTTATACCGATGTTCCCGGTTATGAAGGCAAAATAATAGGCGGTGTTTCCGCACAGTATAACTTTGCAAGTAACGCAAACGCTCAAAACATAGCAAATGTACTGAAGGAAAGAAATATGTGGGGCGCAATTTCGTATCAGAAGGATACAGCTCTTAAAGTGCCCGAAGATTATAATTACGACACCTTTACTCTTTCGGGCGGTATGATTTACGTTTCGGGCTTTGGCGATTCTTACGGCAACCACCGTGCAATAACCTATGAAAACGGTAAAGGACCGAACCTTAACGCTGCTTCAAAGGCCGCATGGCTCGGACACCTGCCCGATATTGATATTCCGATTACAGTTACCGATGCAGAGCTTACTTCAATTTCGGTAGATGATGAAAAGGTTAAAAAAGAATATTACGCAGGAGATAAATTCGACACAGAAAATCTGACGGTTACAGCAAACTATGCAGATGAAAAGACACAGCTTGTAAAGAATTATACTGTTTCACCTGAGATTTTAAGCGAAAACACAAAAAAGGTTGAAATATCTTACCGTGGCAAAACTGCTGAAATTGAGGTTAACGTAAAGACCGCAAAGGTAACGGAAATTGAGCTTACAAAAGCTCCGAAAAAAACCTCCTATAAATCGGGAGATGCTTTTGACCCGACAGGTATGGTAATTACGGCTGTTTATGAAAGCGGCGCAAGAAAAGAGACTGCCGAATATACATATTCACCAAACGAAACGCTTAAAACAAGCGACAGCGAAATGACGGTAACTTATACGGGTGAAGATAAAGCGGAGGACGTTAAGCCTTTAACAATACCTATAACCGTTACCGAGTCATCTTCAGGCGGAGGTTCATCCTCCGATACGCTCACTGTATATTTTACGCTTTACGGAGATGAAAAGCACGGCGAGCCAAAAGGGGACAGCGATACTCACACAATGACAGCTAAAAACCTTACCCCGTGGCTTGGAAGAACAAAGGTAAATGTTCCGAAGGGAAGCACGGTACTCGACGCAGTTACTAAGGCTTTAAGTATCGCAGGTTTGCCTTACACGAATGAGGGCAACTATATAAGTGCTATCCGTGGGCTTAAAGAGTTTGATAACGGCTCTGCCTCGGGCTGGATGTACACTTTAAACGGTAAATATCCTATGCTCGGCATAGAAGAACAAAAGCTTTCAAACGGAGATAAGATTGTTTTCCACTATACAGACGATTATACGCTTGAAAAAAGCTCAACGAGAGGTTCAAGCAAGAAAAATACCAAGGAAAAAACGGAAAACGCTACGACAGACGCAAACAAAACAGATGATAAAACCGATAATACGGAAACTAAGGAAACAGGTAAAGCTCACTCCTTCAAGGATATAAAAGGTCACTGGGCGGAAAGCGATATTGAAAAGTTAGGCGGCAAAGGACTTATGAAGGGCGTAGGGGGCGACATCTTT